>CALDSL010000582.1 GCA_937920255.1 uncultured Anaerolineaceae bacterium
AAATTGCTGCCGGATTTGCGCACCGGTTCGTGGTTTTTGCATGCAAACTCCTGTTTCTTGCCTTTGGGCGTGTGGCTGTCAGAGTTTGAATTATACGCAAGATAGGCTCTAGAATCAATGACAGAGAAAAAGAGAAAAAGCCGGTCGCGCTTTCCCTCTTCTTCCCAACGTACTTCACGCTCTGCTGGTGGGGACATTTTCCTGAAAATGTGATAAATTCAGTATGGATAATCAAACAATACACGTGATTTCAAGGAGACCACAGGATGAATCCAACACCGAAATTTTTACCAGGTTTGCCGCTGGTTGGAAACCTGCTTGCGTTTCGAAAAGACCGTAACGCCCTGTTCCGCAAAGGACTGGAAACCATCGGGCCGGTGTTCGCCTTCCGGCTGGCCAATAAAAATGCTGCCGCGCTGATCGGCCCCGAGTACCAGCAGATCTTCTTCCAGGAAACCGACAAAAAGCTGAGCATGCACAAAACCTACCGCTTCCTGCGCGCCATGTTTGGCGAGGTGGCGTTCACGGCCCCGCCGGAGACCTATTTCAAGCACCGGCCGGTGCTGCACTCGCCCTTCCGGCGCGAGAAGATGCTGGCCTACGTGAGCATGATGCAGGAAGAGATCGAGGAATGGCTGGACGGTCTGGGGAATGCGGGCGAGATCGAGCTTAACAGCGAGATCGTCAAACTGGTTCAAAATGTAGCCGGGCATTCCTTCCTCGGCAAGTCGTTCCGCCAGCGGTTCGGGCGCGAATTTTGGGACCAGTACACCATTCTCAGCAAAGGCATGGACCCGATCCTGCCACCCAACTTGCCGCTACCACGCTTTAAGCGCCGCGACGCCGCCCGGGCAAACCTGATCGAGATGATCACCCCGTTCATCCAGGAGCGGCGGCAAAACCCGGGCCAGTACGACGATTTTTTGCAGGATTTTCTCAACACCCCGTATAAAGACGGATCGCCGGTGGAAGATCACATCGTCATCAACATGATCCTCGGGCTGGCGTTCGCCGGGCATGAAACCACCGCCGGGCAGGCCGCCTGGACCATCATCGAGATGATTCGCCACCCGGAATACCGCGCGCTGGTGGAGCAGGAAGTGGACGAGCACCTGCCGCCGGGTACGGCCATCAACCAGGAATTGCTCAACAAACTCAAGCACACTGAGTGGGCGGTGCGCGAAGTGGAACGGCTGCACCCCTCGACCGACCTGCTGATCCGCATGGCCGAGGAGGATCTTGACGTGTGCGGTTACCGCATCCCCGCTGGCTGGGTGGTGTTTGTCAACGCTTTTAACGCGCACCGCCTGCCGGAAGTGTTTGCCGACCCGGAGCGCTTCGATCCGCTGCGCTTCGCGCCTGGCCGTGAAGAAGACAAGCAGCACCGTTTTGCGTTGATCACATTTGGCGGCGGGATGCACAAGTGCGTGGGGATGAACTTTGCATACAATGAAATGATGATGATCGCCGCCCTGCTGTTCCGCGATTTCGACGTGGATCTGGTGACCAAAGAGGTGTATCACGACCTGAGTTTAGGCGCGTCACGGCCGAGCAAAGCGATCATCCGCTACCGGCGCAAGCAGCCGGCGGGGGTGTAAAAACAATATCCAATGAGCGGTAGATTACTGGTAGGCACGAGCGGGTGGAATTACAAGCACTGGGCCAACGGCGTGTTTTACCCGCCGGGGTTGAAACCCGCGCAGTGGCTGGATCACTACACGCAGTTTTTCCCGACGGTGGAGGTCAACAACACCTTCTACGGGTTGCCCAGGCGCGAGACGTTCGAAAAATGGCGCGAGGGCACGCCGGACGGTTTTCGGTTTGTACTCAAAGCCAGCCGATTCTATACCCACATGAAGCGCCTGATCGACCCGCAGGAGCACATGGCGCAGTTTCTGGATGCGGCGTCCGGGCTGGAAGACAAACTGGACATGATCCTATTCCAACTGCCGCGCGGGATGAAGTTCTCGGCCGAGCGGCTGGAGGGAATGCTGCGCTACATGACACAGCAGGAGATCGCGCCCGGCGTGTGTTCCGCGCTGGAAATCCGCGACGAGAGATGGAACACCCCGGCCTGTTTTGACCTGCTGCGCCAGTATAACAGCGCGCTGGTGTTCGCCGACTGGCCGACCATGAAGGTCATCCAACCGGTCACCGCCGATTTTGTTTATCTACGCCGCCACGGGCCGCGCGCGCTGTACGCTTCGGGTTACAGCGAGGATGAGCTGCAGCAAGACGCGGCCGTCCTGCGCCGCTGCCGCGAGCAGGGCATGGATGGCTACGCATTTTATAACAATGACTTCGGCGGCTACGCCATCCGCGACAGCCAGCGGTTGATGCAGCTTATCGGGTGATGAGGGCTACATCATGCAGGGGGCGGATTCCCGCCCCCTGCATGATAATTTTCATCTTGTCATCGCCAGCTTGACCATTTTGCCACGCGCCAGAGTAACGCGTGCCACATGGTGATGGACTCGCATTCCCATTTGCACTTCCTTGTGCACCGTCACCACCACGCGGTCGTTCTCCGGCGCGGCGGTTTTGCTGCCGGGTTTCTCGGCGCGGCCATTGGCGCCGATCTCCTGCTGGCACAGGGTCACTTCGCCGTTTTCCAACCCGGGCAGGTACTCAGCCACGATCTGCTTGACCTGTTTGAGCACCGGTTCGGGCACCGGCTGGGGCGCCAGGTCTTCTCCGTCGCGGTCGCTGATAGTCTTGACCACCGGGTGAGCGCGGGCGCGCAGCAGGCTTTTTTGCTGCGGCAGCGCCGGGTCGACGCTGGCAAGCGGATCGCCGTAGAGGACAAACGAGATCAGCGTTTTCTGGTCTTCGCCGTCCAGAAAGCCCTGGCGGCGGCTCATCTCGCGCACCAGGTCGACCTTGGCCTGCACCAGCGCTTCACCCACGGTTTTGCCGGCTTTCAGGCCTTTCCAGAAGATCTGCCCGAGCAAATCCGCGCCGATGAGCGGCGTGGTCACCGAGCCGTAGGCGGTGCTGGTGGACCCGATGACGGCTGCCGTGCCGCGCGCCAGGAATTTGAGCGCCAGGGCCTGGTCGATCGACTTGTTGTCGATGTGCGCGCCGTAACACGCCTCGCTAAAGACGACATCCGGGATGGCGGCTTTGCTGCCCAAATCCTTGGGGCTGAGCGCGACCGGGTAATCGGGGCCGGGCTGCTTGTCGGCCGGGTCGCGATGTCCGTACCACTCGGCGCTGTCCACCAGGCCGTGCAGGTTGAAATACGCCAGGCTGGGGTTGTGCTTGAGCGGCGGCAGGCAGCCGGTTTCCTGCGGCGGTGAGATCATCAGCGAAGCCGCCGGGCCAATCGGACGGTAGACCGCCAGCGAGGAGCGCCGCCACACCGCGGCCGAATAGCCAAGACTACCGTTCTGCTTGCGCGCTTTGCGCGCGGCCAGGAACGCGCGCATGCGCTCCCAGAAGGTCGGGTCTTTTTGTGGACGGGAAGGCGCCAGCTTGCCATGGTACTTGATGGCGCGGCGCAGTGTGTCGAGCAGCAAGCCGGCATCCGGGCCGGCCTCGCCCGGCAGGCGTCCAACCGGCCAGTCGGGGATGAAGTAGTTACCGTCCAGCACGGCGTAGGGATTGTCCGAGGCGATCTGCTCGTCCGCGTCGTCGGTCGGGTTGGGCAGCATGTGATACGGCACCACCTGTGGGCCGCCGACGATCAGCACCGCGCCAATCATTTCGCCTTTTTTGGCCAAGGCGGTGTCCAGGTCGGTTACAGCCAATTTGAGCTTCCACGGGTCGCCAGGGTCAGCGGGTTGCAGCCCGTAGCGGGCGCAGGATTCGGGGCTATCAGGGTAGTACACCAGCGCGTCCCAACCGGGGCGACGGCGCACCTGCTCGGCCAGCCGGCGCATTTCTTTATCCAGCACGCTGAGCGTGCTCTCGCCGTACTGAGCCTTCAACCCAGCCTGGGTTGACAGGATGACATATACCGGGAAGCGCCCGTCGGCACGGCTCAACTGCGGCTGCTTGAGGCGTTTGGCCACGCGCTCGAAAGCCTCCTGAACCTCGTCCAGGTCGGCGGCCGGGGCTGGAACCTCTTTCATCGCCGCGTCAGGCTCCAAATCCTTCGCAGACGGAACTTCCGCCGGGCGGCGTAAGTAGGACGGTATCTGGTCGCCGGTAGCGCTGGTATCATCCTCGAACATCTCGCCGGGCTGTTCCTCTCCCGTTTGGCCGGGTTGTTCAAGCGGCTCCACATGAGGCATTTCGCCATCCGTGACCGCAAGTTCGGCTTCTTCGGCCTCGAAGCCGTCTTCTGGCGGGAGTTCGGCGGCGCGGTATATCAGCGCGAGTTGATCTTCCTCATCCACCTGCGGCTGCGCTTCCGCTTCCACCGGCTGCCGCTCCTCGATTTCAGCCGGCAGCAGGTTCCAGCCCAGCCGCGCCGCGACTTCGGCGGGAATGGGAAGGTCAAATGACGCGGCCAATGGGTCCGGCCACAGCGGGCGGTAGTCGTACACCTCGCCCCACACCCGCGCGGGAACCTGCGCGGCGGCATCGTTGACCACGCAGCGGTGTAATAACCCGACGGCCGCGGCTTCATCACCGGTCTCCAACAGCGCCTCGGCATGGAGCAGAGCGATCTGCAGGCAGTCCGGCCAGCGCTGGCGAAATCCCTCCGCCAGGGCGATGACTTGCTGGAATTCGCGCCGCGCGGCGAATACCTGTAATTGCATCACCGCCGGCCAGATTGAATCGGGCTGCTGCGCGGCAGCCTGGCAGGCGATTAGCTCGGCGTCATCGTAGCGCTCTTCCTGCAGCAGCCGGCGCACCCGGCGCAGCATGCGCAGGGTGTCCTCACCGGCGGTCTCAGCCTCAGCGCCGAGCAAACCCTGCGCTTCGGTGTACTCGGGATCGAGCCGCAGCAGTTTGGCAGCAATAGCCGCGGCCTGCGACTGTTTTCCGTCGGCGGCCAGTGATTTGGCCAGCCAGAGGGTGACACCCAGATCGCCGGGAAAATGCGCCAGCCAGGCCAGGGATGCCTGGCGGATAAAGCGGTTGGCGCCGGCGGCGCTGGCTGCGTCCAGAATCAGGAGCAGATCTTCCCGAGCTAGGGTATGAACCGTCGAAGCAGTGTGCGATGTGGTGGTCATAGGGCAGCGTTTGCCTCCTGAGAGTTGTGTACCAGGTTGAGTGCAATAACCGCGCCAAGCTGGCGGCGGATATTGAGGTCGCCGGGGGCCAGCTCGGCAGCGCGGCGCAGCATGGCTTCCGCGCCGATGTAATCTTTACTGTCGCGCAGCACGTTGGCGGCCTGGTAGAACGGGCGGAAATCGCGCGGGGCGATCTTAATCGCCTGCTGGTAGGTGCGCAGCGCTTGCAAATGCTCGCGCCGGTCGAGATAGGCTTCGCCCAGGTCGAGGTAAGGTTCAACATCGGCGGGCGATTGGCGGATAGCCTCACTGAAGAAGTGGATGGCCTGGTCAAGCTGGCCGGCGGCGCGCTGCAGCCGTCCCAGCAGCACGTTCAACTGTGGCAGGTTGGGGTTGACGTGATAGGCGGCGAACGCTGAGCGTTCCGCGCCTTTGGCGTCGCCGCAGTCAGCCTGGGTCTGCGCCAGCAGGCTCAATATTTGCGCATCCTGCGGGAACATCTGGCCCAGCTCCATAAACACGCCCAGCGCAACCTGCGGACCGTACAGGCGGTGGATCAGGTTGGCGCGCTCCAGCAAGACGGGCTGCACGTTGCTCATGGCGGGCAGGGCTTTTTCCAACACGGCCAGACCGTCAGACAGCGAGCCATTCTGTACGTACACCCGCGAGAGGAACAGCACCGCGTCCGGGTCGGCAGGGTCGAGCACGAGGGCCGCGCGCGCATGCTCGAGGGCGACGGATGGCTTGCCCAACTGCAGCGCAATTTCACCACACATCAGTTTGGGCGCCACCAGATCCGGCGCCAGCCGGGTCGCTGATTGCGCGTTCTCCAGCGCGCCGGCCAGATCGCCGGCGATACGGCGCGCCTGTGCCAGCAGTAACAGCGCGTCCACATTGTCTGGCGCGGCAAGACAGGCGCGCTCGAGCATGGTCACCGCGGAGCCGGCCTGCCCATTGGACAGGTACAGGCGTCCAAGCGCCAGCGCGGTCTGGATATTGGCCGGGTCGAGCGAAAGGCACTGCTCATAGTGCGCCACGGCGCCGCGCTCATCGCCGGTCTGGCGGCACAGTTCGGCGGCCCAGGCCTGCCATTGAGGTTCATCCGGCCATTGAGTCAGCGCCGTTTGGATTGCCACAAGCGCTTCGCGTTCTTCTCCGGCGGCCTGCGCCAGCAATGCGCGCGCGGCATGGTACAGCGGCCGGTCTGGCCCGGCTTCCGCGGCGCTGCGGGCAGCCTGCAGGCCTTTGAGAGGATCGCGCCCGTGATAGCACAGCGCCAGTTCCAACTGCAGCGCGGGCGACTGCGGGTAATGCGGCATGATGCGGATGGCGTTCTCGGCATTGTTTGCCAGGCGCAGCACCGCCATCAGCGCGGGAGCGTGCTCGCGCGGGTTGGGCAGTTTGGCCACCGCCGGGGCGTGCTGCAGGCCAGGCTGGAATGCCGCGCGGCCACGCGCCTGCCAGGTGGACACCTCGACGGTGTTGGCCAGCCGCGCCGCGGCCTGGATGGCGCGCTCGAAGCGTTCAAACGCTTGCCCAGAGAGGGCATCGGCGCCGGGGGCGTGGGTGGTGCTGCGCAGCGCGGCGCACTGGTGCTGGCGTTCGGCGCACAAGACCAGCGCGCGGGCGCGGCGCAGATGCGCCAGCACCTCCTGCGGGTGCTCGGCGGTGTAGGCTTCCATTTCTTTCAGCGCCTCGCCCCAGTATTCGAGGTCAAGCGCCGCTTCCGCCAGCGCCAGCCGGCTGCCGCCGGCGAAGATATCCTCCCATTCGATCTGGCGCAGAGAGCCGGCCGCCCGGGGTTTGACGCAGCGCAGCGCGGCGGCGTAAGCGTTGTTGGCTTCGCTCCAGTTGCCGGCGCGGTTCAACAGCCGCGCCTGGAGCGCCAGCGAGCGCGTGTTCTCCGGCGCCGGGCTGAGCGCCATTCCCAGGCGCTGGGCTTCGGCTTCCGCCCCGCGGTCGAGCGCCATTTCGGCGCGCAGGACGCTGATCGCGTGCAGCCAAGGGTCTTCTTCTTCACCTTCTGAAAGGGGCAGATCGGAAAGATCGGCAAATTCTTCGGCTTTGGTGGTATTGAGCAATCCGCGCGCAAGCTCCGCGGCAAGGCAGCGCAGCGGCAGGCTGGCCGGGCAGCGTTCCAGCGCTTTCTCGGCGCGGTTGAGGGCCGCGCCCAACGCGCCTGCCGCGCGCAGCAGCAGGGCAAAGCGCGTGTAAATGGAAGCCGGGTCGCGCAGGCTGCGCCACCACGCTTCTGGAAGATTGCCCTGTCGCAGATCCTCGTCTCCGCCCGCAGCATCCGCCTGGCTCTCGAGCAGGCGCAGCGCGCGCTCCAGGCAGTCCAACGCGGGTTGCAATTGGTTCAACTCGGCCAGCAGATCGGCCTGGAATACGTGCAGCGCCAGCGATTCGGGCTGCTGCGCCGCCGCGGCCTGAACCGCCTCCAGCGCCGCTTCGGGCTGCAGCAGTTGCTGGCGCAGCGCGGCGACTTCGAATAGCAGCGCTGCCGGAGCGGGCTGCGCCGCTTCGATGGCCTGGTTCAGGCAGGCCAGCGCGGCTGGGCTGTCACCCAGCAGGGTAAAGGTGGCGGCGGCATGTTGGAAATCGGCGGCGGCCAGGTTTTCCAGTTTGAGCAGCGACTGCAGCGCAACACGCGCGGCGGCCAAATTGCCTTTTTCGGCCTGCACCTGGGCTAATACATTCCAGAAGCCGGCGCGTTCGGGCGCAAGTTGCGTAACAGCCTGCAGCGCGTCGATCGTCTCGGATACTTTCCCCAGGGCCTTCATCGTTTCGACGTACCAGGTGAGATTATTGAGGTTCTGGGAATCAAGTTGCAGGGTCTGCCTGGCGGATTGAGCGGCCTCCTCGGCCAGGTCGGCGCCGCGGTAAGCCAGGGTGAGCATCTGTTGCAGGGCGATATTTTCGGGCTGGGCCTGGGTGGCTTCGCGCAGGGCGGCTACGGCAGTATCCACCTGGCCGTTGGCCAGCGCCACCTGCCCAAACCCGGCCTGTACGCGCCAGCGCCACTCCGGCAGCCCGGCGCGCGGATCTTCGACCAGCGCGGTATAGAGGGTGAAGGACTCATGCGTCCTGCCCTGCGCCTGTAGTGTTTCGGCCAGCAGCACGCCGGCCTCAAAGTGCTGCGGCGAGGCCTCCAGCACTGTTTGCAGTGCCTGCGCAGCCTGTTGCAACCGCGCCGTGTCGACAGTGGAGACTTCGACCATGCGCTCGGGTGTGAAACCGAGCAAGGCTTTGGCGTACAGCAGGAACCAGCCGCTTTCAGGCGCTTCGCTGTTGACGGCGACTTCCAGCGGGAGGATGGCAGCCTCAAGGTCGCCAGCTTCCATCAGGGTTTCGGCGTCGGCCAGAGCTACCTGAGGGTGCGCCGGCCAGTGCGCGCGCGCGGCTTCGAGCACGCGCCGCGCCTGGCGGCCATGCCCCAACTGGCTGAGGGTCTTGCCCAATTTCCAGGCCACCTCGGGCACGTTGGGGATCAACCGCGCGGCCTCCTGCAGATGCGGCAGGGCTTCAGAGGGCATATCCATTTCCAAACAGGTCTTCGCAAGCGCAAAGTGCAGGTCGCCGCTTTCCGGCACGGCCAGGACGGCGGCGTGCAGGGTTTCCATCTCGCGCTGCGTGTCACCGCCAGCGCGGTAGATACCTGCCAGTGACAGCCACGGCCGCGGTTCTTCCGGCGCCAGGAGCGTCGCGCGGCTGAGATGGCGCACGGCTTCATCGCGCCGGCCGCCGCGCAGGGCAATCTCGCCCAGCAGGGCTTCGGCCAGGCCGTTGTCCGCGTCCTGTTCCAGCACGGCGCGGCAGATCTGCAGCGAGCGGTCAAACAGGCCGCAGTGATAGGCGCAACGCGCCAAGCCAAGCTGGTCGGCGGCGGGCGGGTTCTCTTGCATGGAGAGCACCGCTTCCCAGCCACGCAGCCCGTTTTCCCAGCTCGATACGGCCTCGCACAACGTGGCATACGTGCGGCGCGCGGCGAGATCATCCGGAGAGAGCACGACGCCCAACCGCGCCCATTCCAGGGCGGGCGCGCTTTCGCCAGTGGTCTGGTACAGCATCACCGACTGGCGGATCAGCGCCTGGTCGGCCGGCCGGCGAGCGAGCGCCGCCTCGGCCACCTGGCAGGCCTCGGTTACCAGTCCCAACGCTTCGAGTTTTTGCAGCACGGCTGCCGGGTTCCAGGCAAAGGCCGCGCCGGCGTACGGCAAAGATTTTGCGCCACAGTCTTTCAACAACAGCGGCACGCTCTGGCGGGCTAGTTCTTGTGCGGCATCGAGATCGCCCGTGGCAGCAGAGACCTGCGCGCGGTAGAGCAGGCTCAATGCCGGCTGGTCCTGCTCGGGCAGCAGCCCGGCCAGGTTGGTTGCACCTGACGCCCGGCTGCCGGCGCCGAGCAGCAGATTTTGTGCCACCAGCGGAGTCCCAGCGGCCTGCCGGACGAGTTCACGGGTGGAAAGATCACTCCATACCGGCTCGCCAGCAGATAGGCCGGCGATCTGCACCTGGATGCCAGCGTAAGCGTGCAGCAGGCTTCGCTGTGCACGCTCCAGCAGTTCGCGGGCGGTGTCGTCATCGCCGGCAAGCTGGAGCAGCGCCGCGCGGTGTGAATGGGTAGTCATATGCTGCGCCAGCCGCTCCGCATCACCCGCGAGGTCCAGCGGGGTTTCTTCATTTATTTCGCCGGCATCGCCAGCCAGCGCGGCGGCAAGGCTTTGCGCCATCGCGGCATGGCCGGCGGCGCGCAGGTGCCGGCACCAGCGGATCTGCTGGGCGGCTGTGCGCTCGCGCAGCAGCGCCAGCAGGGTTTCCAGACGGTCATCTTCGACCACCGGCGAGTTAACCACACAGTGACAGACCCAATCGCAGCCGGTGGGCTCGGGCAGGGCTGCCGCGGCGTGCAGCAGCGACAGGGGGTCCGGCACGAGGCCCGGCAAACAGGCCAACACAGCCCGCCAGCGCGCCTGCACGGCCGGCCCGGCCGCGCCAGCCTGCGCCGAAGGATCGCGCAGAACGTCGCTCCACGAGCGTGTCAGGCGGTAGCGGTCACGCAGCGCCAGAGCGCAGAACATCGCGCCCTCAAATTCAGACCGCCCGCCGGGAAATTGCCCGGCAGTGAGGAGCATATCGCAGGAATGCAGCGCTTCTTGCTGAACCTGCGCTGGAAGTTCCGTCTGCAGGCTGGCAACCAGCGCGTCCGCGAGATCCAGCAGCCCGGCCGAGAGCAGCGCCAGGCGCGCGGGCGTCCAGCATTCAGCCGCGGCAAGGGGCAGTTCAGCGGCTTTTTGCAGCAGGCCGTCTCGGGTCAGCGCGGACCAGACAATGCCATCCTGGCGCAACGCCGCGACAACCCGCGTGGCGTCCGCGGGGAGTAGGACATCCCAGATTTTCATCAACTGCGAATTGGAATCCATATCTGCTCCTGTGACCGGCTTTTCCGGGCCTTCAAACCGCTAAATAAGCTGCATGATCAGGACGTACGCTCCGGCAAGGAGAATGAACCCCACCAGGACCAGGAACACGCCCACCCCGGTGATCGTCTTGACCAGCGCGTTGAGGGCTTCGATCAGCGCGGAGGCGTTACCCACCAGCCCGGCGATATCTTCCGACAGGCCTTTTTGGGCCATGCGCGCCGTCTGCTGGGCGATGGTCTGCATCTCTTTCCCCGCCACCTTGGTGAGCAGTACCAGCACGCCCGTGATAATGCAGGCCAAACCGGCCAACAGTAAGCCGACCGCCATGGTCAGGATGAAATCGCTCGCGGACATCGCTATCATAATAAAATGCCTCCTGAAAGTTTATTTCAGGAGGCTTCGTTGCAAAAAGTGTGCCAGGTTAGCGGCGCAGCCGCGCGCAACCCAGCCAGCGTAGGCGCTAGCCCAACCTGGCGATGTCCGGCGGCAGGTGCGCCAGGTCGAGCTGGGCTTCGTCGCAGAACAGCAAGGCGCGTTCGATGGCATTGCTCAGCTCGCGAATATTGCCGGGCCAGTTGTAGGCTGTCAACGCGGCCACCGCGCGCGGGGAGACGCTGGTCACGTTGACGCCCAGGCGAGCGTTGTTGAGCTTGATAAACAGCGCCACCAGCTCGGGGATATCCGCTTTGCGCTCGCGCAGCGGCGGCAGGTGCAGGTCGACCACCTTGAGGCGGTAGTAGAGATCCTCGCGGAAGTGCGCATCTTTGATCATGGCGCGCAAATCGCGGTTGGAAGCGGCCAGGATCTGCACGTCGACGTGGATCATCTGCGTACCGCCCACGCGGCGGAACGCGCGCTCTTCCAATACGCGCAGCAGCTTGGCCTGAATATCCAGCGGCATGGAGGAGATCTCGTCCAGGAACAGCACGCCGCCATCCGCGGTTTCCATCAGGCCGTGCTTGCGGCGCTCGGCGCCGGTGAACGCGCCGGCTTCATAACCGAACAGCTCGGATTCGAGCATGGTGTTCTGGATGGCGGCGCAATTGATGGCCACATACGGCTTGCTGGAACGCGGCCCGGAGCGGTGGATGAACCTGGCCAGCACTTCCTTGCCTGTGCCGGTCTCGCCGGTGATCAGCACTGAGACCGAGGCGGTGGCTGCACGCTGCGCCTGGCTGACTACGGTGGTCATGGGGGCGCCGCTGCCCACCACGAAGTGGCCATCTTTTTGAAGCTGGGTCTGGCGCAGGTGAGCCAGCTCGCGGCGCATCGATACCACCTCGCAGGCGCGCTGGATCGACTGCTCCAACTGGCTGAACTGCACGGGTTTGGTGAGAAAATCGTGGGCGCCGTTTTTCATGGCGTCCACCGCCATTTCGATATCGCCGTAGGCGGTGATTAAAATGATCGGCGGGCGCACCGGCATGCGCGCGGTTTCATGCAGCAGGTTGGGTCCGTAGCCGTCCGGGAGCTGCACGTCCAGCAGGATTACGTCGCCGTCGCCGCGTTGCACCGCGGCGCGCGCATCCGCCAGGTTGGCCACGCCGATGGTTTCATATCCGCGCGCGGTGAGATATTCTCCGATGTTAAGGCGGGCGTTGTCTTCGTCGTCAACGATTAAGACGGTGATGGCCATGATTATCCTCCATGAACGGCGGGAAGCTGCAGTTGGAACACCGTGCCGCCCGGGAACGAATCGACATTGATGCTGCCGTGGTGCGCGGTGACGATGCGCTTGGTGATTGCCAGGCCCAGGCCGGTTCCACTAATCTTGCTGGAAACGAACGGCTCGAAGATGTGCTCGCGCAGATCGTCGGGGATACCCGGGCCGGTATCGGAAATGCTGATTTCGACATGCGGCGGCGTGGTCAGCTTTTCGCTGGGGGCCACCTTCACGGCCAGGGTGCCGCCGCTGGCGCTCATGGCCTCGACCGCATTACTGACCAGATTAATGAACACCTGCTCCAGCGAGCGCGGGTCGGCCACAATCCTGGGCGTGTTCTCCGCGCCCTGGAAAAACAATTCAACGTTCATGCGCAGCATGCGCGGCCGCCAGCGGTCGAGCAGCCGGCGCAGCAGGACGATGCAGTCCACAGCCTCAAATTTTGGCTCGATCGGACGTGAAAAGGCCAGCACCGATTCCATCAGGTGCGTCAGGCGGGTGCAGTCATTCTCCATGCGCGAAAGCGTTTCGCGGTTGGGGTCGTCGGGGTTGAGGCGCATGGAAACCAGTTGCAGACCGGTGGATATATTGTTGATCGGGTTGCGCACCTCGTGCGCGAAGACGGCGGTCACGTCACCCAGGATGGCGCGGTGCTCCAACTGCTGCGTGCGCAGCCGGATCTGCTCGTGCACGCTGACGTCGCTCAGAAACACAATGACCGCCAGTAGCTTGCCGTTTTTCTGCACCGGGATGGTCTGCATGTGGGCCGGGAAAGACTGACCGTTACGGCGGTGCAACTGGACGTTGCCGATGTTGTGGGTGGGGATGCCCTGGCAGGCCGCCTCCAGCGCCGGGATCAGCCGCTCGGGGCCGATGAGGATATTTTCCACCGGCTGTCCCTCGGCCTCCCAGTTGGCATAGCCCAGCATCCACTCGGCGGCGGAATTGATTTCGCGCACCGCCAGATCCGGGTCGAGCACCATCACGCCCTCTTCCGAATTCTCGAACACCGCCGCGTTGATGGCGTTCAACCGGCCCTGCTTCATGATTTCACCACGCAAGTTTTCCACCAGCAGAAAGTGCTGGACGGCCATGCCGATCTGCGTGCCGCACAATTCCAGGTATTCGCCCAGGTGCGGCGGCGCTTCCATATCCACATCGCCAACCACCAGCAAACCGGTGAGCGCGTGCCCCTGGCCGAGCGGCGTGCTGGCCAGGTATGACAGACCGGCGATGCGCGCGAAACGGTGCAGTTCGGTTTGCACCCGGCGTCCTGGCACCCAGATGTTGGTGTTGGACAACCGCACCAGGTCGCTGGAATCCATTGTCTCTGGGAAGAAACCCTCGGTGCCGTGACAAACAAAGCGTTTGAGCTGTGGGTAATGCGGATCGGCCAGGTAGATCGCCAGATGCCCGCCGCCAAAAACACTGAGGCAGATTTTCAACGAGGTATTCAGCACAGTATCCAGGCTGGTTTCTTCGTTTAGACGCGAAAAATTGCGCAGCTTTTGGGCTAATTGCTCGTGCTGGATCGCCTGCGCGTTCTGGCTGGCCGGCGAAACGCTGAGCAGCATCCACTGCGCCTGGGCGTCCAGCGCGCTGGCCGTGACGCTCACCTCCAGCGATTTCCGCCCGCGCCGGTTGAGACTGGTGATTTGCTCTTCGCCTTTTACCAGCAGATCCATATCCAGCGTCTGGAACAATCGCGCGAGGGGCGCCCCGATCAGCTCGGCCTGGGAAAACGAAGTCAGCTTATGAAAAGAGGCGTTATACAGGAGAACGGTTTCTTTGGAGCGGTCCACCAGCAGGCTGGCGTTGGGCAGCGCGTTCATTAACGCGAAAAATTCTGGCAGCGCCGGCGTCTTGCCGCGCCAGAGAGGAACGGTAGGAGCGTAAAGTGGATCAGGGTTGGGCATCGTTTACACGGATTGCCGCAAGTGTGCCGGCAGGATTCCTTCCATACTACGATACTTGGCAACGGTGCGGCGGGCGACCTCGTACCCGCGTTGGGCGAGTAAATCGACCAGTTCGTTGTCGGAGAACGGGCGTTTTTCACCCGAGATGATTTCGCGCAGCACCGTGCGCACGTTGAGATTGCGGTCAAAGAACGTGGACAATGGCACAATTCTACCATTGGGTAACTGCACGGCTTTATTAGCCACCGCGCGGGAAATGGTGGATTCATGCACGTCCAGTTCTTTCGAAAGCTGCACGCGGGTGACCGGCCGCAGTTGTTTTTCGCCGTACAGGACAAAATCGCGCTGCAGTACCACCACGCGCTGCATCAAGCGCTGCATGGTATTGTTGCGCTGCTGCAGGCATTTGACGAACAGCGAAGCACGGTCCATGTCGGCGCGCCAGGTTTCCTTGGTCTCTTCCCCGGCCTCGTTGATCACCTTGCGGAACAGGGGATTGACGCGCAGCATGCCCCACACCGGCATAATGATTTCGACCATCAGACGGTCGCTGCACGAGTCTTTAATGTGGCTGATGATGATATCCGGATGATGGTACACCTCCAAACCCGAGGGCGCGGGCGCGGCCACATCGCCCCAATGCGAGCGTGCCGGGTACGGATTGAGGTTTTCGCTGATAAAGCGCACCGCTTCCTGCACGTGGCGCTGACCGGCGCTCAACAGCCGGCCCAACTCGGCATACTGCCGGCGGCTGAGCAGGTCCATGCCGTCGCGCACGATTTCCAATGCCAGCGCGGGCACCGGGCGCGTATCACTCAACACTTCCAACTGCACCAGCAGGGCTTCCTGTGGCGTGCACGACCCGACGCCGATCGGCTCGGCGCGCTGGATGACGCGCTGCACCGCCTGAACGCGCGCGAGCGGCAGATGCAGGAAGCGAGCCACCTCCACCAGCGACACGGTCAGCAGCCCGTCCTCGTTCAGGTGCGTAAGCAGGTAGGCCGCGAGGCGGCGGTCTTCAGGCTGCAATTCTGAAGCGATCTGGCGCATGACAAAGGTGGGCAAATCTTCGACTGCCTGCGAGAAATTATCCTCGGGCATGTCCTCGGCGCTGGCGCTGCCCGTGCCGGAAGGGTAAAAATCCTCGCGCGGTGAAAGGAACACCACCGGCTCATCCGGCGCGTCGGCCTTGGGGCTGCTGCACACCGGGCAAAAGCCGCGTGGGGGCAACGGCCGCTGGCATGATGGGCAGCGGCGCTCATCGACCAGTTCCAGGGCAGGGTTCGAGGCCAGCTCGGAATCGATCTGCTGGCGCAGTTCATCGGCCGTCAGGCTGAGCAGCGTCATGGTCTGCGCCAGGTGCGCAGTGGTCGTGGGACGAAGCGAGTGATAATGGGTCTGAAACATGGAAACCACCGGGAGAACGAATTTAGTATAGCGGTATAGCGTCAGGGATGCAAGTTCCATGCCAGGCCAAATTGGTTTCATTAACACTTGATTTTCCCTATTAATCTGCCTATGATGGAAATGATCAGATCTTTCTATCCCTGTACCGAAGATGCTGACGCGGGTGGACTGCTGAAAGGCGGGTTTGACAATGGCCACCATACTGACAGATTTCACCACCCAAACCCACGGGTTTGCGTTTGAGAATGCGTTCCCATTCTCGTTCCCAATCGAATATGAACTGCCGTACGCAGGCACGGTGGCGCTCAGCCGCGTGGTTCCCGGGCTATGCGGCGGCATGTGTTACACCGCGCTGGATTACTTCATCGCCCGCCAGGCCTTGCCCGAAGCGCGCACGGCAGCGGAATTGAGCGATCGCTTTCTGACATACGTGTCGGAACGCCATCTCGACAGCCTGAGCCTGGCCAATGTGCTCAAGATCATCGAATGGACGATGATGGAGACCGGCGAGAATGCCGCGCTGACTTCGCGGCTGGAAATACCGCGGCTGCGGCGCTGGCTGCGGCGCGGTTACCCGGCGCCGGCGGTGCTCATCCGGCGTTCCGGCGCGGGCAGCCCGCTGGAAAACACGATTGTGCTGGCCCTGGGTCTGCAAAGCGTTCCGGGCGGTCGCCGCGTCGAGATTCCCATCTACGACCCCAATCACCCGGGAGAAACGCCGCTGCTGACCATGCAGCGGCAACGCGGCGCGGGATCCATCGTCTTTACCCAATCCACAGGGGAACAGGTGTACGGGTTCTTTCTGCTGCCCTACACGCCGCGCGCGGTACCCGAGGAACTGCACGCAGCCCTGGCAGGCATCCCCTTTGCGCCCGGCGCGAGGGTGCCGTTTAGGTTGCACTGGCCGGTGGACAGCCGGCGCATCAACCAGGAATTCAACGTCAACGCGCCGTTCTACCGTCCGTTCGGGCTGCCCGGCCACGAAGGACTGGACCTGTACGCCAACCACGGCGCCAACATCTACGCCGCGGCCGAGGGCGATGTGACCAAAGCCGAAATGCCCAAAAACCACCCGTATGGGCTGCAGGTGCGCATCCGGCATTCGTTGAATGGAAAAAGTTTTGAGACGATTTACGCGCACCTGAGCCAGGTATACGTCGCCGCCGGCCAGCACGTGCAGACCGGGCAACTACTGGGCCTGGCAAATAACACCGGCAACTCGTTTGGCTCGCACCTGCACTTCACCCTGAAAATTGACGGCGAGGTCACGCCCGGCTTTCCGGCTGGCATCGTCGATCCGCTGCCGTTTCTACAGGAGGGCACTGCGCTGACAACCACTCCAGTGGAATTGCCGCCACCGTGTGGCATCACCGTTTTTACCCTGCTGGACCTCAACCTGCGCGCCGGCCCGGGAACGGGCACACCGGTGCAGGCCAGCCTGCCCTCGGGCGAACGGCTGGATGTGCTGGGCAATGCGGATGATGCAAGGCAGAAGATCGGCGTGCAGGGACAATGGTTGCAGGTGCAGACGATCAACGGCACGGCCGGGTACGTGGCGGCATGGTACGTGCAGGATGCCGCCCAGGCCTTTCCACCCAGCGACCTGGTGATCTACCCGGATAACGCCATCAACCTGCGCACCGGCCCGGGCACCACCTTCTCGGCAGTGACACTGCTCGAACCGACCGAGGCGCTCACCGTGCTGGGCGACGGCGAACTGGCGCGGCAAAAACTGGGCATGCAAAATGAATGGCTGCAAATCCAAACCGCGGCCGGCAAGCGCGGTTTTGTAGCGGCCTGGTTGGTGCACACCACCGGGCAGTCGGCTCCGCCCAGCGGGCTGACGGTGTACGCGCGCGTGCATCTCAACATCCGCGCGCGGCCGGCAACCGATTCGAATATCATCATCGTGGCGGTGCCGGGCGATGCGCTGACCGTGCTGGGCAACCGCGACCAGGCATTGGGTGTGATCGGCGTTGAGGGCCAGTGGCTGCAGGTGCAGACCGCCGGCGGCTTCACTGGTTACGCCGCCGCCTGGTTTGTCAACACTGCGCCGGACGGCCAGTCGACGCCGGGCGGGACGCTGGTGGTCTACCCGGTGGACGCGATCAATATCCGCGCGCAGCCATCGGTCAATTCGCCACGATTGAGCGGCGCGCAGCGCGGTGAGCCGCTGGAAGTGGAAGATGCTGACCTGGACGACGCGCGCAAGAAAATCGGGCAGCAGGGTAACTGGCTGTTTGTGCAAAACCAGAAGGGAGAACGCGGCTGGGCCGCGGCATGGTATCTAAGCTTGAAAGCGCCGTAAACGGCCCGGTTCAACATGCATACGCAGGATTGTAACCGGTTGTGAAAGGTGCTATAGTTGCTTTGGGTTATTCTTCACTAATTTGATACAAATAACCCTGTTTTGTCCACCAGCCGTTCACAACCTGTTGCGAATACAGGCTGACAATCCAAAAAGGTGGGACGCTGATGTTGACGTTAAGCGTGATCCAGGCGGAGTTTGGTGACTGCATGCTGCTGCGATTTGGGCGAACCAGGCCGCGGCACATTTTGATTGACGGCGGCCCATCCGGCACGTACGCCAAGCACCTGCGCCCGGTGCTGGAACAGGTGCGCCAGCAAGCGGACTGTCTGGACCTGATGATCCTCAGCCATGTGGACAATGACCACATCATCGGACTACTGGAGATGATGGTACACATGGTCGACCTGCGCGGAAGGAACCAGCCCGAACTGCTGCCGGTGCGCGCCCTGTGGCATAACGCCTTTCACCGCGCCGAAGGCAGCGGCGCGGAAATTGGCGGCAGGCTGGAGGCTGGCATGGCGGGCCAACAGGGAACGATCTTCGCGGCGGCTAACGCGGTTACCTTTGGCATAAAGGAAGGCAACAAGCTGCTGCTAGCGGCGCAGGAATTGGGCATTCCGGTCAATCCGGATACCGGCGGGGATGTGATCACCACCGAAACCCTGGGCGGAGCGTTGATGATGGATGATCTCAAGATGTGGATCATCGGCCCCACCCCGCAGAATCTGGAGCGGTTGGAGAAAAAATGGCTGGCATGGCTGGACACCTACGAAAACCGCGCCCCGTTCGCGGACGAGATCGAAACCGACAAAATCGACCGCAGCGTGCCCAATCTGAGCAGTATCATGCTGCTGGCGCGGAGCGGTCGCAAGAAAATCCTGCTCACCGGTGACGGTACCAGCGACGATGTGCTCGAGGGGCTGCGCGCCAGCAATTTGCTCAACAAATCCGGCCGGCTGCACGTGGACGTGTTGAAACTGCCGCACCACGGCAGCGCTCGCAATATCCGCCGCGCGTTTTTTGATACAGTGACCGCGAAGACGTACATTATCTCAGCCAACGGCAAGTACAACAACCCGGATCTCGCGACCCTGATCTGGCTGGTGAGCGCGGCCAAAAAACAGCGGCGCAAGATCAACATTCTGGCGACCAACCAGACCGAAGCAATCGATCAACTGGTGGAGGAATACCCGCCCGAAACCCACGGCTACCAAATGGTGATTTTGCCGCCCGGCGAGCACGCGCTGGACGTTTGAACCGGGTTTGCGCCCGGATGGATGACCGCAATCAGATGTGTTGAGGAGGACAGGCAATGGCACTCAGTTTCTTGTACGGCGTCATCGGCGGCGTGTTAGGCGAGCTGTTAAAATGGTACGCCCTGCGCGAATCACCGAACTTACCCACCTACCTGCGCAGCGCCTTCTACTGGATTATCACCGGGCTGATGGTGCTGGCCGGCGGCGGTTTGTCGCTGCTGCAGGGCGTGGATCCATCCAACCCATGGCTGGGGATCAACGTGGGCATCACCGCTCCGCTGATCCTGAAGGCGTTTGCTTCGGCTGTTCCGGTGCAGCCGCCCAGCCAGGGCGGCGTGTCGTTTGAACCGCGCGCAACGCCCCCGCCCAGCCTGGTGAACTTTTACGCGGGACGCTGACCGTCCCGCCCGCCTGGAGGGGTAGGATGCCAGGAATTGCTCCGGATCAAGCCCACCTCGAGGTCATCTACAAAGGCGAAAACCGCCCGTGTGAAGTGCGGCTGACGCTGCAAGATCAGCAGCGCGCCAGTGGCACGCTGAATGCTGCCAGCCTGGCCACATTGCAGCCCGCGCTCAACCAGGGCTGGCATACCGGCCTGCATGAGGAGCTTGGACGGCAGATCTTCCAGCAGTTGCTGCCAGACGACGTCTCGGCGCTGTACCAGGCCGCCTTGCGCGCCAGCGGGCGGCGCGGGCTGCGCGTAACGCTGGAGATTGATGAAGCTTTGCCCGCGCTGCACCGTGTGCCGTGGGAGCGCATGCTCCAGCCAGCCGGCGAGCGCTGGCTTCCGCTCAGCGCCGCGCCGAATGTGTTCTTCTCGCGCAGCCTGCGCACCGGGCAGCCCTGGCCGCTACCCGCGCCTGCCGGGCCGCTGCGCGTGCTGGTGGTCATCTCCAGCCCGTTCCCGCCCGGCAGCCCGTATTACGTGGACGTCGACAAGGAAAAAGCGGGCGTATTGGAAGTGCTGGAGCGTTTTCCCGGGCAGATCCAGGCCGAAGTGATTGGCGGCGCGGTCAGCCTGCAGCAAATTGTCAACGCCTTCAACCGCGGGCCGGGCTATGATATTTTGCACTACGTTGGGCACGGGGTGTGGGATGAAACTGCGCAGACCGGCGCGCTGATCCTGAGCGGCGAGCAGCTCGACGGCAGCCTGGGAGAAACCGCGGTCGACGCCGAAACGATTGTCGAGAAGCTGTTGAGCGCCGCGCGCCTGCCGCGGCTGATTTTTCTCGGCGCGTGCGAGAGCGGGCAACAATCGACCAACGACGCTTTTGCGGGCGTCGGTCCGCAGATGGTCAAGGCCGGCTGCCCGGCGGTGGTGTGCATGCAGGAGAAGGTGGAAAACCAGGTGGCGCGGCAGTTCGCGCAGGATTTTTACGCCACCCTGCTGGATAGCGGCTGCGTGGACCTGGCGGTAAATCGCGCGCGGGTGAGCCTGCTGGAAAACCAGTACTTCCAGTGGGCGGTGCCGGTGCTGTACATGCACTTGCGGGACGGGATCCTGTTCAACCCCCAGGAGCGCTTCCGCCCTGAAAAACCGCTGCCGTACAAATCACTCTCGCCCTATGGGCGCGACGACTGCGACCTGTTCAAGGGACGCACGGAAACCATCACTCAGGTGGCTACACGCATCCAGCAAAACCAGATTACCCTCGTGCACGGTGAATCCGGCGCGGGGCTGACCTCGCTGCTCGAAGCCGGGGTGTGCAAGCAGCTCACCACCGGGGACGAACAGGAACGCTGCCGCGTGCTGCGCGTGGCCGATTACAGCGACCTGGCCGGAGAAATCCGGCTGCAGTTGGTGGAAGACGGCCGTCCGATGCCCCTGCCCCTGCGCGGCGACGCGCCGGTCGACGATGTATTACAAGCCGCGGCGGTTGGATCGTTTTCCAGCCTGGTGCTCGTGCTGGATCAGTTTGAAGAAGCGCTGGCGCTGCCCACCGCGCAGCAGAAGGAAATCTACGCCGCGCTGGATGCGGCCATGGCCGCGGCGGGCAATCGTTTGAAAGTGGTGCTGGCGGTGCATAGCGACGCGCTCAACGGACAGGCCCTGCTTCAACAGTGGCTCGGCGACCGCGCCGGGCGCTGGATTGAAATTTTGCCGCTGGAGCCGGAGAACGCGGTGGAGGCTATCTACCAGCCGCTGATCGATCTGCGCTCGCCGGTGCAGATCAACCGCAAGTACGTGCGAGAGCAGATGGTGCCCGACCTGGCGGCTCTGTATGAAGGCAAGGCCTCGGGCGAACAGCCGTGGGTTGACCCGGGACAACTGCAAATCACCTGTTCTTGGCTATACGAAAAAGCCAATGAAACCCGCGCCGACACGGTCGAGATTTACGAAAGCAACGGCGGCGCGGACGGCATCCTGGCGCGCTATATGAAGGAAGAACTGCAGCAGCTATTCCCGGGCGCGGAGGCCGACCTGGCGCGGAAGATCTTTATTGCACTGGCCGCGCCGCACATGGATCACTGGTCCACACCCGAGCAGATCCGGCTGGCAGCGAGTGGGGGAAACGGGCATGACAACGGCGCAACCGCCGCGCAGGTGGCGGACGTGCTCAACCGACTGGCGCGCGCCGAGCTGCTCACGCGGCGCTTTGAGGGTGGCGGGTACGTGTACGCCTTCCCAAACCACACCATCGCCGAGCAGGCGGTGCTGCTGGGCGGGGAAAGCGTGCGGCAGGCCTACCGCGCCGGCGACGAGCTGGAACGCGCCTGGCGATTGTGGCTGGCCAGCCGCGAAGACAACAACGGCAGCGCCGCCGCGGATCAGGTTCTGCCCACGACACAGCAGTTACGGCTGCTGGCCAGGAATAGCCTAATTCTCGACGCACCCCCGGTGAAATTCCTTATGCTGCTGCGCGCTGCCGTGCTGCGGCGCGAAAATCCGTACGTTTGGGTGCAGAAATTGCGCGGCAAGGAAGAAGAACTGGCGCTCATTCAGGCCCTGGATGCGGACGCCACGCCCGGCGAGAAACCATTGATCAGCGGTGTGGCGCGTAACCTTTCAGGCAGTCTGCTGGGGACAAGCAACCCGGCCGCGACAAAGCGCCCGGCAGACGCCTACAACTACGGCGACGTGGCCTGGGCGGCCGTGGCCAGCGCCGACAGGACCAGCCGACTGACCGCCGCGCTGGCGCTGGCAGCGCTACCCGGAGGCATCAGCGCGGCGCTGGCGCGGCTCAAGCCGGCGCTGGAAGCGCGCTGGAGCGGCCTGGCGCGCGCGATGCGCGGCGCGGAGATGCTGGGAAACCTGGCCGAATCGGTCCCGCAGGACGGCGGCGAGAGCGAAACGCTGAACAAAGAAATCCGCCGCCAGCCGCCCACCGGACGCGCGGCGGTGCACCTGTGGCGCAGCACGCGGCGTTTCATCAACGACCGGCGCTGGATCCTGTGGAGCACGCTGGGCGGCGGGATCGGCGCGGGGCTAACGCTGGGGCTGGAGCGCCTGCTGGTGGGGCTGTTATCCAATGCTGCCAGCGCCAACCTGGGCACAATCTTCTTCGCGCTCAATTCGTACTGGGGCTTCCTGCTGCTGGCGATCACCTGTTTCGGCATAGCGCTGGCCGGGCCGCTATTCCTACGCGACCGCGAGCGTGTGAGCATGGGCCAGCGCATCCTGCTCGGAACGCTGGGCTTTGGGCTGGCCAACCTGCTGGTGGCATTCCTCAACGGCAACCGAATTCTGAACCAGCCGTTCCCGGCGCTGTTCGGCTTTGTAGCCGGCGCGGCGGTGAGCTTGCCGCTGGCAGCGCAGCAGGCGTCTCGACGGCCGGCCTGGTTCGCGGGGCTGGCGGGAATGGCCGTTTTCGCCGCAGTGCAAGGCGCGTTCCTTGCATTTCCAGACCTGGGCGCGGGCATCTCCACTGCGCTTTCGGCCGGCTTCTTTGACAGCTATTTCAATCACTGGAATTGGGTTACTTCAACCCCGAACTGGAGCGCGCTGCTTTCCCTGGCCGACGCGCTGCTCTCCGGCGCGGCCATGATTTTTGGCGCGCTGGCCGGTCGAAACATCGCGGAGAAGTGGCACCTGCGCTGGGAAGACTTTTTGAACCGGTATAGCGATTTGTGATGGGAGTTAGCGGTATGAAAACCACAATCAAACGATGGATGAAGACGGCTCTGCTCACGGGCCTGATATTGGCGGTCAGCCTTTCGTGCAATTTGTTATCGACCGCCTCCCCGGAAATCCCGTCCACTGGGGACGGCACGCCGGACGCTCCGCCAACCGCCGCGATACCTCCCACTTCCGCGCCGGAAAACACCCAGACTGCGGCCAATACAGAACCGGCGGCATCCCCGACTGTCACGCAGACCAGCGCGCCGACCAGCACCGTGCCAGCCGCCTCGCCCACGGCGCCCCCCACGCAGCAGGTGGCGCAGGTTCAGGCGCGTTCGCAGGTGCGCGGATTGCGATCTTCCGTGTTCACCGGCAACGCGTTTCCGCTACGCGCGCTGAATGTAAATGACTTGATCAACCTCGACCCCAACGGCTTTGTCACCACCGACCTGAACGGCGAAGCCGAAGTCAGCATCGAAGACTGCCTGAAGATCTTTGTGTTTGAGCTTTCCGGCCTGACGCGCAGCACCTGCCGCGAGGCCGACCTGGCGAGCGGGCTGGCGGTGTGCAGCACCGCCGGGATTACCACGGTGATCAACAACTGCCTGGCGCAGGTGACGATCCAGACGCCCAGCTCGACCGTGGTTACCGATGGCACGATGTTCTCGGTGATCTACCTGCCGGAAGACCAGATCAGCCTGGTGCAGGTGTACGAAGGCCAGGTGGCGGTGAACCCGGTGGTGGAAATGGGCTCGGGCCAGATGGGCGGCGCTTCCACGCTGGGCGAAGATTCGATCTGGTGGACTGCCCCCGGCGAGCAGGTGCCCGCGCTGAACGGCATCGAGGCGCGCACGGCACAGCCGATGGAGGTATGGGAAGCAATGCGTCCGGAGCTGATTGTGCGCTACCCGTACCTGGATACGTGGATGAACTCGACCAGCGGCGTGATCGAAGGCGCGGGAGAGGATTTTCAGGACTATCTGGAAAAAGAGTCGCGGGTGGTGCGCATGTACGGCGTTGGCCCGGCGTTCGACGACCAGACCGAATTCGACATGCTCAGCCAGGGCGTGTGGTGGAGCCAGGTGAAACACAACCTGTGGCCGGATGAAGATATCCGCCTGACGGTCACCACCGGCTGGGGCGAGATGGAAGATGCGCGTATCTTCCCGTTCGACCAGATTGCGGCGCAAAATCTTGTCACCAGCACCTCTTTTGAAGATTTTGGTTATGTGATCTGGATCGCCGTGGACGGCAACGACTTCTATGGCGGCTCGATCTACAACGAGTTAAGCGTTTACTTCAAGGAGCTGGGCCTCAACCCGGAAATCACCTACTACTATGACGATGCATCCCTCAAGGCGATGATCGATCAGGCCGAAACCGGTGACCAGCCACCCCTGTTCTGGGTGGAGAACACCCAACCGTAAGGTCAGCGGGAGGAGATCCATGATCCCAGTACGCAAAAACCTGCTCTGGTGCAGCCTGCTGCTGCTCATCATCCTGGCGGCATGCCAGCAGCCATCCACGCCGGTGCCGAATCCTACGCGGCCGGCCAGGGAAACGCCCACCCCAGAACGCACGCCGACCAAAACCATCCCGGCCACCGGCCCCACGCAGACCGCCACCACCGCGCCCACCCAAGTTCCGACGGAGGATGAGAGCGCCCGCATCCTGGTGGAATCGATGGTGCGGCGCTTGACGCCGGTGGTGTGGGCCGGAGCCCAGGCGCCGCTACCCGAGGTGAGCAGCGATGAGGTCTTTCACCTGGAGCCGGGCGGTTTTGTCAGCACCGATCAGAGCGGCGAAGCCGAAGTGACCATCGAAGACTGCCTGAAAATCTTCCTGTACCAGGGATCGGAACTGATCCGCAACACCTGCCGCGAGAGCGAGTACGAGAGTGGGCTGGCGGTGTGCAGCACGGCCGGGATGATCTCGGTGATCAACAACTGCCTCAACCAGGTGGTGCTGGTGCAGACGCCCAACTCGGAGATCGTGACCACCGGCACGGAATTCACGGTGATGTACATCGAGGAGCAGGACCTCACCGTGGTGCAGGTGCTGGAAGGCGCGGTTGAATTCACCCCGCTCGTGCTCAATGCGGCCAACATCCCCATGGCGCTGGGACCGGTGACAGTGGAGGCCGACACGATGATCTTCAGCACCACCCGGCTGATCCCCGAGCAGATCAACCAGCTACCAGAGCGCGAACTGCTGCCACTGGAAAACTGGGAAGCGCTGCGCAATGACCTGACAGTGAAAGACCCGTACGTCGACCTGTGGATGGAATCGACCCGGCTGGTGACAGAGGCCAACCGCGGAACTTTCCCGCAAATACTGGTGCGACCGACCGGCGTGGTGACGATAGAAATGATCGGCGACGCGTGGAGCAACGCCCAGTTGCAGGAGCTGGTTTCAGAAAGCGTGCCGTGGCTGACCTTCATCCACGAATTGTGGCCGGAGGCATTCATCACGCCACAACTGGTGTTCCCCGAAACACGGGTGGACGATGCGCGCTTCCTCAAGAGCGACCGGCTGACGATCCGCTCACGTGTGCTGCGTTCGCCCTGGGCGCGACAGGTGCTGGCCATTGTGGTCCCAAGAGGTGATGAGAACGCCGCGGCTTTCGCACAAAATCTGCGTAATTACCTGGAGGAGAGTGGGTTTCAGGCCGAGGTGCGGGCGGTGGAAGCGCGCCTGTTCGCCCGCGACCGGTTGCAGGTCGATACGGCCAGCAATGCGTTCATTTATATTACCGTTTCGGGGGATGCGTTCCGGTGAGAGGTGTTTTCTTAATCGATTACTCGGTTTACTAGATGTGCCGTACCCTTCGGCGGGGCTCAGGGTACTTGTTTTTCTGTTTTGCGAGAGGCTTGCGCAATGAAACTGGCTTTTTCTTTGGCTTTAGCGAGATCGACGGTGGATAGGAGGGCGAGATGACGCACAAATATGTAATCAACGGCATCGACGGCGAGACGGGTCAGTACCTGGTTGAGCCGCTGGGGCTGGAAGAATTGATCGCCCTGGCGCTGGGCGAGGAGGAGAAACCGTCGATCACGGGCTGGCTGGCGGCGGTGTGGCGCAAGATCCGCACGCCGTTTATGGGGCTGCCGCTGGGCGTGGATCCCAAAAACCCGGCGCAGGCCGGTTGGGGCATCGTGTTCCTGGCGGATGAAGACGCGGCGGTGAAGGCCGCGCTGGAGCCGCTGATCGAGCACCGCCGCCGGCAGATCAACAACGACGCCGTGGTCAAGGTGCTGGATTACCAGCCCGGCGAGGATTGGGAAGGCTGGCTGGCGCGCTATGGCTCCGCGCCGGGCAGCGTGCTGCCCGACAAAGTGCCGTTCTACCTGCTGCTGGTCGGCGACCCACACCGAATGCCGTTCGACTTCGGGCAACTGCTGGACGTGGAGTATTCAGTGGGGCGGCTGCATTTTGACACGCCGCAGGAATACGGCAGCTACGTCGATTCGCTCATTCATTACGAGACGGCGGCAGCCGTGCCCAACGCCAAAGAAGCGGTATATTTCAGCCCGCGCCACGCCTTCGACGTGGCGACGCAGATGAGCGCGGATTCGCTGGTCAACCCGCTGGCAGACGGCAAGCCAGCAGCCGGCGGCCAACCAGCCGAACCCGGCGTGGCGGCGCGCTGGGGCTATCGCCAGCGCAAGGTATGGGGCCAGGAGGCCACCAAGCAGGCGTTGATCGACATCGTCTGCCCGCCGC
>CALDSL010000583.1 GCA_937920255.1 uncultured Anaerolineaceae bacterium
ACCACGCCCGCAGGAAAACTGTATTTTCTTGACGGCGTTGAGTATAGCATTATTCAACAGGTTCGTCAAGCGTGCGAAAGAAATTTGTTGGCGGAGAAATTCCCGATTTGGGTTGGCAATACCAAACCGGGCGATGAGGGTTTCGAACCGCGAAAACGATCCATGGCATGTATTCCTGAGTTCCTTGATCGTTCGAGATGACGGAGAGATCGAATCGCGAAGGCGCGAAGTCGCGAAGGAAATTTATTAAGGTTTTCTTCACGCCTTCTCGTGTTCGCAATTCAATCATCTTGTGTCGCTCACAGACAGTAACCGGCTTTTGTTTTACCGGTGTTTGACCTTTCCCGCGCTGTGGTGTATCATATACTTAACTTCTGTAAGTACTTTCGCAAAGCCACCCATCACTGTAGAGGTCACAGACGTCATGAGAGAAATCTCTGTAATGCTGGTAAATAATAACCCGTTGCTGGCGCAACTTTTATCGCGCTTTTTTCATCTGGAGGGCCGAGCCAGGGTCACCGTCGCCAATTCGCACGATGAAGACGTTCTTACCGTTGCCGGCCTGGTAGACCCCGAGGCTGTGCTGATCGAGCTGGCTACCGCCGGCGAGCAGGACCTGGAAATGATCCGCCGCTTGCGGGAGATTTTGCCCGAGTGCCTGATCGTGGCCACGTCCGACACCATCGAACCGCGCGAGTTGGTCACTGCCGCGGGGGCTGATTCGCTGGTGCTCAAGACGGATGTCAACTTAAAGTTTCTGGTCAGCGTCCACACCTGGGTACGGCGCAACCGCCAGCGCGCGCGCACCATCCGCCCAATCCAGACCAGCTACCGCCGCGCCCCGCAGGCGAATTAACGCGCAGCGCTGTGACGGCGCTCTTCGACAGGTTGGGGTCCAGTCGGATTCTTATCTGATCATTTTAGCAACAATCTTGTGTAGGGGTTTTACCCAAGCACCTTCTGGCTGCAGCGTGGGTCTTTCGGCAATACCCGGGTGAAGCATTCGGAGGTCGTCAATCCTTGGCACGCATTGACCAGACCGAATGATTCACCCCTACATGTGCGTCTACCGGTTCGATCTTTTTGCGGTACCCCCCCCACATGGGGTGGCCCACTAAGCGCGACCGGCTTTATAGCTTCACCTGGGCCTCAGATGCGTCGTTGAGTTGATTTCATTCCGAAAAACGTATATCGTGCATCATTTTTCTTTTTTTGATAGAAATGCTAGAATTAAGGCCAGTACGATTCCACACTTCTATTCAGGAGGAGATGATGTCATCTTTAAAGACGACGGTCACCGGTTATGCCGGTTATCGAGGCCGTGAAGGTCAGTTAAGCTTTCTCCTGCACCGGGTTACAGGTTTGGGCACCCTGTTATTCCTTGCGATCCATATTCTCGATACCGCGACAGTCTATTTCTTCCCCGCGTTTTATGAAGAGGCCATTGCCCTGTACCAGAGCACGCTGTTTGGCTTCGGTGAACTGGGGCTGGTGTTTTCGGTCATCTTTCACGGGGTGAATGGGCTGCGCATCGCCTATCTGGATATGTTCCGGCCCAAGGACTGGGAGATCCAGCGCCAGCGCAGCGGCGTGCGCATTACCCTGCTGATTTCGCTGCTGCTGTTCCTGCCCGCGGCCTTCATCATGCTGCGCAACCTGGCTATCCATAATTTCGGCATGTTCGGCGGATAGGAGACGAAAATGGCAACCATTACCCCCACTCCGGTTCGAACGGTCAAGCGGCCCTCCAATTATGAAAACGCGGCCTGGCGTTGGATGCGCTACAGCGCCTTCCTGCTCATTCCGCTGGCCTGGGGCCACGTGCTGCTGCAGGATATCATCGTCGGCGTGCATGCCATTGACCTGAATTACGTGGCCATGCGCTGGGCCAGCATCGGCTGGCGCATTTACGATACGCTGCTGCTGGCGTTTGCCTTTGCCCACGGCATGAACGGTCTGCGCCAGGTGTTGTTCGATTATGTTTCCAAGCCTAAAACGCGCAGGACTATCAGTTGGGCCCTGTTCTCCGTGTGGCTGGCGATTACCCTCATCGGCGCGGCCGCCATTGTGGGCGGCGTGCAAATGCCCTGACAGGTTGCGGAGCAAATATGACTCAAACCCATGTTTTTGATGTTGTCATCGTTGGCGGTGGGGGAGCAGGCCTGATGGCCGCGCTCTATGCGTCGAAAAGCGCCAAAACCGCGGTGGTCAGCAAGTTGTACCCCAGCCGGTCGCACACCGGCGCGGCGCAGGGCGGTATCGGCGCGGCGTTGGGCAACCTGGAAGAGGATCACCCCGAATGGCACACCTTTGACACGGTCAAAGGCTCGGACTGGCTGGGTGACCAGGATGCGATCGAGTTCATGTGTGAAGAGGCCGTGCAGTCGGTCTACGACCTGGAGCACATGGGGCTGCCCTTCTCGCGCACGCCCGATGGGCGCATCGCTCAGCGACCGTTTGGCGGGCACACCAACAACGTCAGCGGCAAGCCGGTGCGCCGCTCGTGCTACGCCGCCGACCGCACCGGCCACATGATTCTCCAGACGCTGTACCAGCAGTGCATCAAGAACGAGACCGAGTTTTACAACGAATTTCACGTGCTCGACCTGATCATCACCAACGGTGTGGTGGGCGGGGTGGTGGCCATGGAGCTGGCTACCAGCGAACTGCACATTTTCCGCGCCAAAGCGGTCATCTTCGCCACCGGCGGCCACGGGCGCATCTGGG
>CALDSL010000584.1 GCA_937920255.1 uncultured Anaerolineaceae bacterium
TTCCTCGCAGGTGATCTGGATTTCACCCTTGCCCTCGCCGCCGTAGGCGTGCTCGATAATATTGGAGCACGCCTCATCGACGGCCGTTTCCACCATGTACATGGCAAAATCACCCAGGCCGGCTTCTTGCGCGGCCTGGCGCACAAAGGCAGCGATGTTTGCCAGGTTCTCATAGCTGCCCTGGAAGGTTTGCGCGCGAGGAAAAGCTGCGTCAGACAATTTAGAAATAGCCTACTGCAGCGGTCACATCATCAAAGATCTTAAACAAGGGCACAAACCCCGCCAGATCCAGAGAGGCGCAAATATTGCTGGGAACGCCGGCCAGCACCACCTCGCCTCGATTGAAGCGTTTGCAGTTCTTCTGGGTGTTCACGAGCACCCGCAGCCCGGCGCTGGACATAAAATCGACACCACTCAGATCGATGACGATCTTGAAGCGGCCGGCTTCAGTGATGAGATTTAAGGCTTCTTGTAGACGGGGGGCAGTGCCGCTGTCAATACGTCCAACAGGCTTGACCAGGTCGCAACGCTTGTACGGGGTACTAGTGATCTCCATCGAAAATCCTCCGAAATGGATTGCTGGGGGGGTCTGAATTATGGCCGGAACACGTTTCCACAATTATATCATGGAAGGTCTTGAGGCGTTTTTGCATCGTCCAGGATAAGGTTATCAATCAGGCGCGTAGCACCGATGTATGCTGCCGTGGAAAGCAGCGCCTTTTCAGCCATGGTTTCCACCTCTTGCAGGGTATCCATATCCGCCAGCGAGACGTACTGCATGCGCGCCAGCGGTTCGGCGGCGAATACATCCAGCGCGATCTTTCGCAGCGCGTCGCCGTTGCGCTCGCCGGCCTGGAAGGCCGCATCCGCGGAGCGCAGCGCGCGCGAAAGCACGGTGGCCGCCTGGCGCTCCGCCGGGTTGAGATAAATATTGCGGCTGGACATGGCCAGCCCGTCCGGCTCGCGCACCGTCGGGCAAATCTCAATCCGCACCGGCATGTTCAAGTCTCTCACCATGCGCTTGATCACCAGCGCCTGCTGGGCGTCCTTCTGCCCGAAATACGCCCGGTCGGGCTGCACCGCGTTGAACAGCTTGGTCACCACGGTGGTGACGCCACGAAAATGCCCCGGCCGCAGCTCGCCTTCCAGCACCCCGGTGATCCCGTCCACCGAGACCCAGGTCTGGAAGTCCGGCGGGTACATTTCCGCCCTGTCCGGCGTCCACACCAGGTCGGCGCCAACCGAGCGCAGCAATTCCAAATCGCGCTCCAGGTCGCGCGGGTACTTGTCCAGGTCTTCGTTGGGCCCAAACTGGGTCGGGTTGACGAAGATGCTCACCGCCACGCTGGGGTTTTGCGCCCGCGCGGCGCGCACCAGCGAGAGGTGGCCTTCGTGCAGGTAGCCCATGGTCGGCACAAAACCGAGCGAGCCCTGCAGCCGGTTGCGGGCTTCATGCAGACTGAGAATCGAGGTGACAACTTCCATAACAGCCGTCCTCAAACACAAGGTTGAGAAAATTGTAATCCCGTTCAGCGCAGACAGGCAAGAAATTTCACCTGCCGCCTTTGGGCCGCGGCTGGATCGCCGCCTGCACCATCTGGTACACTGCCTGGTTGACCGGCGCTGGCACGCCGCGCCGCTCCGCTTCGCGCAGCAACACTCCGGTGATGGCTTCGATCTCCGTCGGAGCGCCGCGCAGCACGTCCTGCAGCATCGACGACTGGTTGCCGGCGGTGTTGCGGATCACCCGTTCCACCTCGGACAACGCGTCTTCGTAGGGCAGCCGTACGCCCGCCGCGCGGGCCACGGCTTCGCCTTCGCGCGCCAGCGACACCAGCAATTTGCGCGCCTGTGGCATCTCGAGCAGCGCGCCGTTGGGAACGCGCAACAGCGCGGTGAGCGGGTTAATGGCCGCGTTGACCAGCAGCTTACCCCACAGCAGGCTCTTCAAATCCGGTTGCACGCGCGCCGGCAACCCGGCCTGCTGGAACAAGCCCAGCAGCGGTTTAAGACGCGGGTGCGCGCCCAGCACAATCTCTCCCCCACCGGTGGGGCGCACGCAGCCGGGCGCGGTCAGCGTGGCGCCCAGCGTTGTGATGCCGGCCGCCGCCCGCTCCCAGCCAAGGCTGCCGGCCAGCGTTTCGCGCCCGTACAGGCCGTTCTGCAGCGTTACCGCCAGCCCGCTTGGGGCGAGAACTTCAGCCAACTGCTGCGCGGCGCGCCCGGTCTGCCAGCTTTTTACCAGCACCAGCGCCAGCTCTGCGCCGGCGCACGGTGCAAGTTCTGCGCTGGCGGCCACGGGATAGCGCCTGCGGCGGCTGGGCATCTCCAGGCACACGCCGTTCTGCAACGCTTCCAGCCCGGCCGCCCAGGTGCCCAGCATGCGCACGCTAATGCCAGCCTGCGCCAGCCTGGCGGCAAACAGACAGGCCATTGCACCACTGCCGACGATCAGCACCTGCTGTTCCACGGTTTATTCGTCCAACGCCGCGCGCAGGGCCTCCCACTCTTCATCCGCCATCTCAAAGCTGTGCTCTTCGGCGGGGAAGCTGCGCGCTTCGACCTCGGTTTTATACGTTCCCAATGCTTCGACGATGCTATCGTGCAGGTTGGCATAGTTTTTTACAAAGCGCGGCTTGAAGCGGTGGAACAAACCCAGCATATCGTGGATCACCAGCACCTGGCCGTCGGTCTGATTGCCGGCGCCGATCCCAATGGTGGGGATACTCAACCGTTTTGTGATCAGTTCAGCCAGTCGCGCCGGAACCGATTCGAGCACCAGGCTGAAGCAGCC
>CALDSL010000585.1 GCA_937920255.1 uncultured Anaerolineaceae bacterium
GCGGGGAGAGGGATGAAGTCTTCCCCCTCGCAAAACCTTCTTCATCGTCTATTGGCGGATGCCGCGAAAACTTGCTATCATTCATAGTGGTAACGTTGACTGTTGAGCAGGTACGCTTCAGGAGGGATGACCATGGCTATGGACCGGACGGAAAGCAAGTACATCACCGTAGCTCCAGACGTGGAGCTGCATTACCTCGACCGCGGGAAGGGGCAGCCGATGCTGTTCGTGCCCGGGCTGACCTTCGCGGCTGAGATCTTCGCCGCGCAGATCGAATATTTTTCGGCCAACCACCGCGTGATCGCCATTGACCCGCGCGGGCAGGGCCTTTCGACCAAGACGGTGCACGGCAACGACTACATGACCCACGGCGAGGATCTGGTCGCGCTGATCGAAGCGCTGGATTTGCGTGACCTGGTGCTGGTGGGTTGGAGCACCGGCAACCTGGATATCTGGGCGTATATCTCGCAGGCCGGCAAAGAGCGCGTGCGCGCGGTGGTCACGGTGGATATGTCGCCGCAGCCGCTATCCGCTGACCCGGCCTGGTGGACCGAGGGCAGCATCGAAGACCTGAGCATGGTGGCCACCAAGGTGCTGATCACGCCCGAGGGCACGCGCCAGTTCTTCGCCGAATATGCCACCGGCGTGATGATCGAGCACGCCATGTCGCCGGCCGAGCTGGAATTCATCCTGGATATGTCGGCGAAGACGCCCTACTGGATCTGCGCCAGCCTGTTCTCCAGCGCGATTTTCTCCAACTTCTACGAGACGGCCAAGGACATCTCTGAAACCCTGCCCTCGCTGATGTTCATCGCCGAGCACTGGTCGGAGCTGGCCCAGCCGTTTATGTCCAGCCACTTCCCCGGCACGCAGACGCACGTAATGGGCGGCCACCTGATGTTCTTCGAATACCCCGAGAAGTGGAACCAGGTGGTGGACGATTTCCTCGCCAGTATTGACGGCTAATGCAATAATCTAGACCTCCGATCCGCCGCATTGCCGGCGGATCGGAGTATAATAGTTGTAACAAATTCCCCCTCTTTTTTCCAACCATTTCCAGCACTGCCATGCACCCGATTCGATCCCTGTATTTCTTTCGCGCCGCCTGCCTTGTTGCCTGTTGATGGATGAGGTACCACGGCCGTTCACTGTTCGTGTCATGGAAGGTTATATAAGGAGAAAAGTCGATTGGTTTTTGTAAGGGCGGACCCACGTGTCCGCCCGCTAGAACAATCATTATAAACTGCACAGGTAGGCACAGAAACCTGTATCCAGAAAAATTTTTGCCTACAACGGTTTCAATTGGCCATCGCCGCAGCGGGCGGACACGTGGGTCCGCCCCTACAAAAGCAATTTCGTTTTCCCAAGGAGTTCTCCCATGAAAAGACGCATGACCCGGCGCGAAGTGCTGCGCTGGATGGCCCTGGCCGCCGCCGGGACCCTGGCCGCCTGCCAGGACGTCACCGAACAAACTGCCGCCGCCGTCGAGCCCACTGCCGCGCCCACCCAGACCACCGCGCCCAGCGCCACGCCGCAGCCCACCAGCACACCCGAACCCAAACTGCCGGCGGTGTATATGACCACCGCCATCAGCGCCGCCGCGCTGCTGGCGATGTATGAAACCCTGGGCGTCAAAGCCCACGGCAACGTGGCGGTCAAGATCTCCAGCGGCGAGCCGGGCGGAAATTATTACCTGCATCCCGAACTGATCGAGCCGTTGGTGAAGGCCGTCAACGGCACGATTGTGGAATGCAACACCGCCTACGGCGGCCGGCGCGACAGCACCGAATCGCACCGCAAGGCGATTGAAGACCACGGCTTCAATGCAATTGCCCCCACCGACATCATGGACGCGGAAGGGGTGATGACCCTGCCCATCGCCGGCGGCACGCACCTCAAGGAAGACGAGGTCGGCGCGCACCTGGCCAACTACGATTTTGTGATCAACCTGGCGCACTTCAAGGGCCACATGATGGCCGGCTTTGGCGGCGTGCTCAAGAACATGTCCATCGGCATCGCCTCGTCCCAGGGCAAAAGCCTCATTCACAGCGCGGGCAGGTCGCGCTTTGGCATTGGCTCCGGCACGCCGCAGGATCACTTCCTCGAGTCGATGGCTGAGGCCGCCAAAGGCGTGGCCGATTACCTGGGCGCGAACATCGTCTACATCAACGTGATGAACAACCTGTCGGTCGACTGCGACTGCGACAACAGCCCCGCCAAACCGACCATGGCCGACATCGGCATCCTGGCCTCGCTCGACCCGGTGGCGCTGGACCAGGCCTGCGTTGACCTGGTGTACGCCGCACCGGACGGTAAGGATCTGATCGCGCGCATGGAATCCAAGCACGGCATTCGTATTCTGGAACACGGTGAAGCCATCGGCCTCGGCAGCCGCAAGTATGAGCTGATCAGCGTCGACTAAGTGCACCGATATAATGAAACGATGCGGTCTGAAATGCGACCCCCCTCCCGCTCCCCCCCAAATGCTGGAGAACGCATTTGGAGGGAGAGAAACCAGCGAGTCCTCCCCCCAAATGCGTTCTCCAGCATTTGGGGGGAGTTAGAGGGGGGTAATGTGTCGCTATAAAAGGTCTCTTTCCGAGTAATTTA
>CALDSL010000586.1 GCA_937920255.1 uncultured Anaerolineaceae bacterium
GAACAGGCATCCCGGCTCGCATTGAGCCGGGATGCCTGTTCTTGATCCAAGAATAGAGATTACAACGCCCAGGCGAGCAGGACGCCAAAGATGGCCAGGATCACGCCTGCGTGCAGGAACAAATCCGTCTGCGCCAGCATGCCGTTGGAGGTGAGGCGGATCACCAGATTCACCACCACCAGCAGGATACCCAGCAAGGGCAGCAGCCCTTTGCGTTGCGAAAAAAAGTTGGAGAACCAATCCAAAAACCTTGAAAAGGGTCCGCGCATGGTTATTCCTCGTCTTCGATCGGGCGTGCGGTCTCGCCGAGTGGTACCGTAAACGGTTCGTAGCGCGCCAGCAGCCGGCCGGGCACGCTGCCGGAGATGACGACGCCGGTGCGCTCATGGTCAATGCTTTCAACGCGCCCCTGCTCGTGGATCATTGATATCAACTGGCCTTCCTGGAACGGCAGGCGCACGCGCACGGGGATGAAGATCTCGAACAGTTCCTTCTCAATCGCGCGCAGCAGGTCCGTCATGCCTTCGCCTTTGAGGGCTGAGATAGGGATGGCATTGGGGAACTCGCTCAGCGCTTCCATCGCCATTTCCGGGTCGGGCAGGCGGTCCATCTTGTTGAGCGCAGTCAACGCTGGGATGTGATCCGCGCCGATATCGGCCAGGGTGTTGTTCACAGCTTCCCACTGGGCCAGGGCGTTGGGGTGGGTGATGTCGACTACGTGCACCAGCAGGTCAGCCTCGGCGATCTCTTCCAGCGTGGCCTGGAACGCGGCCACCAGTTGGGTGGGCAGCTTCTGGATAAAACCGACCGTGTCGGTGAACAGGCTGGTGTGGCCGCCGGGGAGTTCGACGCGGCGGGTTGTCGGGTCGAGGGTGGCGAACAACTGATCGGCGACGTACACCTCGCTGCGGGCAATGCGGTTGAGCAGGGTGGATTTCCCGGCATTCGTATAGCCAACCAGAGCGACAATGGGGATGTGCGAACGCTGGCGCTGGGCGCGGTAGCGGCTGCGGTGCGCGCGTACTTTTTCCAGCTCTTCTTTCAGCTTGGAGATGCGGCGGCGGATTTCGCGCCGGTCGACTTCCAGCTGGGTTTCGCCGGGCCCGCGCAGGCCAACGCCGCCTACGCTGCCGCTGCGGCCCGCCGCGCCGCCGGTCTGCCGGGCGAGGTGGGTCCAGGCGCGCGTCAGGCGCGGCAGGCGGTACTCGTACTGCGCCAGTTCAACCTGCAGGCTGCCTTCGCGCGTGGTGGCGTGCTGCGCGAAAATATCAAGGATCAGGGCGGTGCGGTCGATCACCTTGACCTTGGAGCCAAAACGCTCTTCCAACTCGCGCTGGTGCCGCGGCGAAAGCTCGTTGTCGAACACGACCACATCCGCCATCAATTCTTCCACCAGCGCTTTCACTTCTTCGACCTTGCCAGCGCCGATGTAGGTGTCGACGGTGGGGGCATCCAATTTTTGCGTGGCTTCGCCCACCACGTCCAGGCCGGCGGTATCGGAAAGCAGCGCCAGTTCTTCCAGCGAGTCTTCCAGTCGTAGTAGCACCGGTTCATTTCGAATTTCGACACCAACCAAAAATGCTTTTTCACGCGGAGGTCGGGTTGCTTCCGTTGTCTTTTTTGCCATACGCCATCCGTAAAATCATGTATGATTTTCAGCTTCGCCCGTGCTTTGCGCGCGGGTACAAATATCATAACATATGCAGGCTGGCCAGGGACAACCCATATGGGGGGACTTTCCCTGATCCAAAGTAGGGGATCGGCGTACCAGCACAGCTTGACAGGATCGACTCAGGGCGCGGCGGGCGTTGGGTTTTCGCTCTTCCCCTGCGCGCTCTGGATCAGTGGGGCGTACAGGTGCGCCAGCCGGTCATCCGGCGGACCATTGCGCACCGGCAGCAGGATATGGAAGATTGAGCCTGGCCGGGTCTCTTCGTTATACTCAGGCGATTCAACCCACACCGCGCCGCCGTGCGCCTCGACAATGCCCCGCGCGATGTGCAGCCCCAAGCCCGGTCCGCCGCCTTTGTATTTGGTCTTGCCGCTGGAGTGCAGCGAAATGTTGCCCAGGCGGGTGAATTTCTCAAAGATCAGAGGCTGGTCTTCCGGGTCAATGCCGATACCGGTGTCGGTGATGGTGATTTCGGTAAAGCCCGGCAGCTTGCGCCCGTCCACAAGGATAGAGCCCGAGTCAGGCGTGAACTTGATCGCATTGGTGAGCAGGTTGCGGAACACCTGCAGCAGGCGCTCCGGGTCGCCAAAATTCAGTTCCTCGATCCCCGGGAATGCGTGGATCTCGAGCGTTTGCTTGCGCTCCTGGATGGATGGTTCCAGTTCCAGGTGAAGCACGTGAAACAGCCGGTTCAACCAAAATGGCTGGTAATTGAGCGAGAGCAGGTTGTTATCGATGAGCGAAACATCGATCATATCGTCGACGATGGTTTTCAAGCGGTGCGTGCCGTTATAAATGCCGCTGATCAACAGCATCTGCGACGAGTCAGGGTTCTGCGCCTGGAGCGATTCGCGTAGCATGGCGGTATAGCCTTCGACCAGGGTCAGCGGGGTTTTCAGCTCGTGGGCGGCCACGGCGATAAAATCAGATTTGCTGCGGTCAAGTTTTTCCAGCGTCTGCTGTACCTGGTTGAGCTGCCCGGAAAGATAGGCGATCTTGATCTGCATTTCCTGCTGGGCGGCTTTTTCAAACGCGTCAGCGAAACACGGGATCAGCGCGCTGATCACCTGCAAGGCTTGGTCGTCGGGGAGCTGCATGCGGCAAACCTGGTGCATCTGCAGCATGGCTTCTTTGAGGAAGCGTGTCAGGTTGCTGGGCGCGCCTTCCAGGTCGGTCTGCGTCTGCGACACAGCCCAGTTGGACAGGATGGAATCAAACCAGGCCGAATCCCCCGTTTCCAACACCTGGATCAGCATGGTGAAGAACTGGTCCAGTTGGTCGCGAAAATCCTCGCGCAGCCCGCTACCGCGCGCCATGCGCTGGATCATCAGGTTCAGCCAGGTAGAGCGTATGCTTTCCAGCAACTGTGACTCAAGCATATAATGTTAGTTTACGACAGTTGGAAACTTTTGCCAATTGAATGCAAGTATAATTGGATTTCAAGTTTGAAAGCTTTGCCGCTCCTTACAGAGCTGTAGTGGCTTAAGACCTTCTGGAGGAATGCATGTACCGGATCGAATCCCTTCTCTCTGCTCGAACCTTTGCGGTGCCGCAGCGCGTTGGCCAGCGGCTATTCTTCGTTTCCAACCTGTCGGGGCATCTCAGCCTGTATGCCATGAATTACGGCGGAAGCGTGCCGGAGCCGCTGCTGCCCCCGCACATCGCCCTGCAAAACCCGCACCTGATCGACGGGCTGCTGTTCCAGGTTTTTCCAAAATTGGACCAGATTCTGGTCATGATTGACCACGACGGCGACGAGAATTACCAGCCGATGGTTATCCCGGTCGACGGTGGTTTCCCCGAGCCGGCCTTTGGCGCGACCTTCGACCGCAGCCGCGTGCATCTGATCGATGCCAACATTGAGGACAATATCGTTTACCTGATCGCCGAATCGCGTGACGAAGAAGTGATGTCCACGTACCAGGGCAACCTGGAAACCGGCGAGCTGGTGAAAATTGTGGCCAACCAGTGGGGGCCGTTCCCGGTGGCGAGTTCAAAAGACCACAACCAGGTGCTTCTGGTGGAAGGCTATACCGTCGGCGACACATCGCTGTACCTGTGGACGCGCGGGCAGGGAGAGTTGATGTTGCTCTACGGCGTGCCGTACGAACAGCGCGAACAGGGCCAGCAGGTTCCGCTCAATAGTTTTGGGCCGGCGGCGTTCACCCCCGATCACCGCGGCGCGATCATCTTTACCGCGCTGTTCGAAGATACGTTTGGGTTGGGCTACCTGGCGTTTGACCGCCCGGGCGAGGTGCTGCCGGTGAAGATCGAAGGCGCGGCGCATCAGGGCGCAGGCGAACTGGTCAACTTCGCCCAGATCGATGATCAGCAGTACAGCCTGGAATACAACATCGACGGCGTTTCCTGGCTGTACGTGGGCCGCTACGACACTGCCAGCCGCGTGATGAAGCTCGAGCAAGTGGTCTGCGGGCAGGGCGTTTTGAGCGGCGGCGTGCTGCAGGGCAGCAAGTATGATCCTTCCACGTCCAGCTTTGCGCTTTCGCTGACCACCGCCAGCACGCCCACCCAGATCTACACCGTGGAGGGCGAACGCTTTGACCGCGTGGTGCGGCATACCAACGAGCGCATTCTCGGCATCCCCGACGGGCTGCTGTCCGGCGGCGAAGACGCCTCGTTTGTCTCTTTCGACGGCACGCGCATTTCCGCTAGGTTGTACCTGCCCGCGGCAGAGTTGGGCTTCGAAGGCCCGCGCCCGGTGGTGTTTTACGTCCACGGTGGGCCACAGGGGCAGGAGCGCCCGGACTTTTCGTGGTTCTCGATGCCGCTGATCCAGTTCCTCAACCTGAACGGCATCGCCGTGTTTGTGCCAAACGTCCGGGGCAGCACCGGCTACGGCTTGAGCTATACCAAACAAGTCGACCGCGACTGGGGCGGACAGGACCGGATGGATCACATCCACGCGCTGGGTGTGCTGGCCGCTGATCCACGTCTGGATGTTTTCCGCGCGGGCGTGGTGGGCCGTTCGTATGGCGGCTACATGACCCTGACCCTGGCCTGCCGCCACCCCGAAAAATGGTCCGCGGCGGTGGATATGTTTGGTCCGAACAATCTGATTACCTTCGCCGAGCGCATCCCTGAAACCTGGAAACCGTATTTCCGCATTGTGCTGGGCGATGCCGCCACGGAAGAAGGCCGCGCCTTCCTGACCGAGCGCTCGCCGAACACTTATATCGACAACCTGAGCTGCCCAATGCTGGTGATCCAGGGGCGCAACGATCCGCGCGTGGTGCCCCAGGAATCGATTGACCTGGTGGAGCACCTGCGGGAGATTGGCAAAGATGTGGAAATGATCATCTTTGAAAACGAAGGCCACGATGTACTGAAGTATGAGAACCGGCTGCGCTGCTATACCGCCGTTACCGATTTCTTCCGCGAGAACCTGAAGCCCTAAGGAGTAAGAATTTGACCTGGAACACGAACACCACCATCGCACAAGACGGCGACCTGGCGCAGCTC
>CALDSL010000587.1 GCA_937920255.1 uncultured Anaerolineaceae bacterium
CTGGATGCAGGACGAGGGGGCGTCTCGTGGTGCCACCTGCTTTCGCCGCCGCGCTCGCGACAGCCTCTTTGCCGGATGATAACGGTGTCCACCGGTTCCCTTATGATGGCTACTCCCATCTCTGCGAGAACGACCTGCTCCATAAAGAAGCATCTGGGGTGGAAAGAAACCGGTTGCGCTGCCCGCTCGCACCATCCGCCGGCTCTCTGAAAGCTGGACCGATTTCGTAGTCCCAGGTTGGTCTGATTAGAAGTCATTATACTCGCGGAAAAAGGCTTGTCAATAGGCCAAAGGGTCAGTTGGGCACTGGCGCCTGGAAGGGAATTTTTTGTATACTGAGAGCATGGAACTGCAAACCCGAGCCGCCAACGGCGGAGAAGTGCTGGAGACAGCGCCAGATCGCTGGCTGTACCGCATCCCGGCCGGGCCGGCCGGCGCATACCGCTGGGCGCAGCGTGATGACCACCTCGACCGCAGCCGCGCCAACCTCCCGGTACGGCCGCCGGTGAGCCTGCGTTTGCGCGCGCGGGTCTCCACGCTGGATTTGCCCGGCACGTGGGGGTTTGGATTGTGGAACGACCCGTTCAGCATGAGCTTTGGCATCAGCGGGGCGGCACGGCGGCTGCCGGCCTTGCCTAACGCGGCCTGGTTTTTTTTCGCGTCGCCGCATAACTACCTGTCGTTTCGCAATGACACGCAGGCCAACGGGTTCCTGGCCGCGACCTTCCGCAGCCCGCGGCTGCCGGCTCCGCTGCTGGTGCTGGGCGCGCCGGCGCTGGCGCTGCTGCTCACCCGACCCAGCGCGCGGCTGCTGCGCCGTATGGCACAGATGTTTATTAAGGAATCCGCCAGCCGCATCGCCGTCGACGTGACGGCCTGGAACAGCTACCGACTGGACTGGCTGCCCGATAGGGCTTTTTTTTACGCCAACGAAACACTGGTTCACGAAACGGGGATATCCCCGGCGGGGCCGCTGGGGCTGGTGATCTGGATCGACAACCAGTTCGCTGCCTTTCGACCAGACGGCCGCTGGAAGTTCGGCACGCTGGAGAACTTCACCCCGGCGTGGATGGAAGTGGAGGCGTTGGAGATCAATAAAAAGTAGTCTGTTGAAACCAGCCTGCGGCTGTCAAACGGCCGCAGGCTGGTTTCAACAGACTATTCGAATCCTGCTTACAACACCAGCCGCAGGACCAATTCGGCCAGCAGACCGAGCAGGAACCACATGCCGAAGGCGCGGTTGTGATAAAACGCGAAGGACACAAACCACAGCGGCCAGCCCTGCTGGATGCCCATTGGAGCGTTGGCAGGGGCGCTTTCCGGTTTGGGGGCGCGGAACACGGGCAGGATTTTGAACAGGGTGGGCAGCGCCAGCAGCACCACCAGCATCACCGGCGAGAAGTAGCCCGTGACCACCAGGTAGATGACGCTCAGGTACATCAAGGCCATCATGAGCATCGCGCCCACGCGCGCGCCCTTCTCGCCCAGAATCACCGGGAGGGTGAAGATGCGCTTGCGGCGGTCTTCCGCCAGCTTGTCGATGTGCTTGCCAAAGATGACCGTGGTCGGTCCCAGGCCGTAAGGCAGGCTGGCGATGACCACGTTCCAATCCCATTGCCCGGTGATGACGTAGTAACCGCCGGCGATCATCAGCGGGCCCCACACCAGCAGCACGGTCAGCTCGCCCAGGCCGATGTATTTCAGCGGCCAGGTGTAGAACAGAACAAAGAACGCGCCGGCTGCCAGCAGCGCCAGCGTCAGCCAGCCGGTTTGCAGCACCAGAGCAATTCCGGCCGCCAGGGCGATTGCGCCGGTGATGCCAGCATACGCCAGCAGCTCGCGGCGGGTCATCAACCCCTGCTCCAGCGGCTGCGGGCCGTACTGCGTGCGGAAGTAGTTGTCGCGATCCACGCCGCGCGTGTAGTCGGTGAGATCATTGAGCAAATTGTTGGTGGCGTGCGCGAAGATCAGGCCGATGACCAGCAGAATCCAGCGCCCGCCGTCGAACATCCCGGCGCGCGCGGCCAGCAGACCGGCGATGGCAGCGGAGATGAAGGTCATAATCAGCACCGCAGCACGGGTCGAGATCAGCCAGCGCGAGATGACATCCAGGCGCATCCATTCTTCTTTGTTGATGCGCGGAATGACCCGTAAAGCCTTTAACCACATAGCGACATTCATACGTCTTGTCCCTTATCTGTATAATTTAGATGATATTCATCATAATAATTATACCGC
>CALDSL010000588.1 GCA_937920255.1 uncultured Anaerolineaceae bacterium
GGCGTGCGCGTGGCGCGCTGCGCCGGAACGGGAGCCAGGGTGAAGGTTGCCAGTGGCAGCGGCGCGGCCAGGGTCTGCTCCACGGCCTGGGCCACCGCGGTGGGGTTGGGCGGGGCAGGCGGCGCGACCGCGCCGCAGCCCGCCAGCAGCAGCGCCAGCAGCACGGCCAGCATGAATCGTCGCGTCATGCTTCCATTGTACCGGAAAACAATATTGGCTTAGATAATCACATCGCGCGCGGGCATGCGCGGCCGGGCGATGCGCTCCAGCAGCATTTCGGCGGCAACCTTTCCAATTCCGGTGGCGGGGGAGGCGAAGACCTGCACCGGCGCGTACGCGCCCAGGCAGCCCGGCAACGCTTCAAATGACCCCACCACCACGTCTTCGGGCAGGCGCAACGAGGTCTCGCCCAGCGCGCAGAGCACGTCCATCGCAATCCGCAGCGAGCCGGCAAGAATGGCGTCTGGCGCGGGCTGGAGGCTTATCAGATCGCGGATGCGCCCGGCCGGAACAACCCAATCCGCGGATTGGGCCGCCCCGGCGGCTTCCAGCGCGCGGGTGTAACCCTCGCGTCGCTCGCGTGCCGCGCTGACGCGCTCCGGGGTGTCCACCAGGGCGATGCGCTGGCGTCCGCCCGCCAGGAACTGCTCCACGGCTGCCTGCGCCAGAGCGGCGTGGTTCAGGCGCACGCTGTCGGCTTTACCGTAGTCCAGTCTGTGATCCAGCGCCACCAGCGGCGGGCCGGTGCGCAAAAATGCGCCCATCTCTTCCCATTCGCTGTTGGTGGTGGCAAGAAGGATTCCGGCTGCTCCCGCGGCGCGCAGGGTGTTCAGATGCACCACCTCACGCTGCGGGTCATCACCCGAATCGTAGATCGCCAGGCTATAGCCGGCTTCTTCCAGTACGGTGGTAATGTCAGCCACCATGCCGCTATAGTACGGGCTTTGCAGGTCCGGCACCACCAGACCCACTACCTGGTTGGGCAGCTTGCGGTTGCGCCGGGTGATCCGGTTGGGGCGGTACCCCAGTTCCTGTACTGCGGAATGCACCCGGTCGGTCAGTTCTTCGCTGACCACGATCTGTCCTGAGAGCACGCGGGAAACGGTGGCGGTGGAAACGCCGGCGCGCTCCGCAACCTCTCGAATGGTCAGGGGTGCTTTTGACTCGGAAGATCTGGGTTTGCGTTGATTTGGGGACATAATTGCGGCGCTCCTGGCTCTTGCCTGATCAATATGTTGTAATGAAATACGTTCCTGGCGGACTATCACCGGAATGGATAAAACATCGTTAACATACCCAAAGAGGAGGAGGCAGTCGCAGGGGGGAGGGTCGCCTCACGGAACAAAGGGTATCAGGGGTTTATTACCGGGCAAAATGTGATGTAACAAACATATTGTAGAAACTCTATGCTGTTTTGTCAATCGTTTGTCGATCACGTTGCTCCTGGCGCAACGAAGAAGCCAGTGCAGCCAGCAGAGCGATCCCCATTCCGGCCAGGAAGCCGGGCGTCATGGCGTTGAAGATGCCTCGCTGCGGGTCAACTGCCAGCGCGGTGGTCAGAATCGCGCCCGACATGCCGATTCCCAGCACCATGCCCACGTTGCGCGCCATGGCCAGCATCCCGGCGGCCACGCCCTGGCGGTTGCGCGGCGCGGCGCCCATCAACGAGCTGTTATTGGGCGAGACGAACATGCCAATCCCCAACCCGCACACCGCCAGCGCCGCGCTGATAGCCACGGTGGGCGTCATCGGCTGCAAGCGCGAGAGGATGAACAAACCCACGGCCATGATCATCATTCCCAGCGTGGCCGGCAGCCGCGCCCCAATGCGGTCCGACAGCGTGCCGCTGAAGGGCGCCACCAGCGCCATCACCACCGGTTGCGCGGTGAGCAGCAGCCCGGCCTGCGCCGAATTCAGCCCGCGCGCCTGGATCAGGTAAAACGGCAGCAGGAACAGCACCACGTACATGCCCATGTAGTTGCACACCGCGCTGATCACCGCCGCGGTGAAGGTGCGGTTGCGGAACAGGCTCAGGTCGAGCATCGGCCAGCGCGCGCGGTTTTCGACGCGCACAAAAATGAACAGCAGCACCGCCGCCCCGCCCAGCAGCCCCAAAATGGGCGCGGAAGCCCAGCCCCAGTTGCCGCCCTGGTTCAGGCCCAGCAGCAGCGACACCAGCCCGGCCGAAAACAGCAGCGCGCCGGCCAGGTCGAAGCGTTCTTCGCCGCGCTCGCGCCGGTCGGCGGGCACGAAACGGTAGGCCAGCGCCAGGGCCAGCAGCCCGACCGGCACGTTGATATAGAACACCGCGCGCCAACTGGCCGCCTGCGCCAGCCACCCTCCCAGCGACGGACCGACCGTCAGGCCCAGGTAGGTCATGGTGGCCTGGATGCCCAGCGCCTGCCCGCGCTGCGTGGACGGAAACGCGCGCGTGAGGATGGCCGGCGAGCTGGCCTGCAGCGCGGCCGCGCCCAACGCCTGCACCACGCGGAATGCCACCAGTTGCCCGGCGGTCTGCGCCATGCCGCATAGCGCCGAGCCGAGGATGAACACCAGAAAACCACCCAGGTAGACGATGCGGTGGCCGCGCAGGTCGCCCAGCCGGCCGACGGTTAGCAGCAGCCCGCTGACGGTGAGCAGGTAAATCGCCACCACCCACTGGATGGCGCTGACATCGCTGTTGAGCGAGGTGCGGATGACCGGCAGGATGGTGTTTACCACGCTGCCGTCGAGGGCCGACATGAATGTGCCGATGCCAATGGCCAGCAGGATAAACCATTTTTGATTGGACGGTGTGGGGGCGGGCTGCATACGGGCGGGGATCCTTGGCGCGAATTGCTGCAACTATACCACAGCGCTATTCGGTCGTATAGTACGCGTCGTGCTCGTCCATCGTGGGGTTATGCGGCCGTCCCTTGAAGAGGTCATAGCCGCGTTTGAGCCAGGAATCGCGTTCGGCCCGCTCCTCGGGGGAAATCTTCATCTCGGTGATCGGGAAGGTGCGCTGGTCTTCGGCTTTGACGGCGTCTTCATCTTGGATGTGGCCGCGCAGGCGGTCGTGCACGTAGCGGCCGGCGGTGCGTTCGGCCCAGGCTGGCGCTTCCAGCACCGTTTCTATATCGGCATAATGCAGCGCGCGTTGCACCGCGTCGCTCTCGACCGAGATGGGCTTCCAGCGCAGGCTGGCCGGGATGATATCCTCGCTGCCGGTGATCAGCGGCTTGAGCTTTTCATGCAGGTTGTGCCCGTAGCGGTTGCTGCGGCCGGCGCTGGTCTTTGGCACCGTTTCCAGAATGCCGGGCGCAAAGGTTTCGATCCACGCGTCCACAAAGTCGTTGGTCAGGTCGGCGTATCCGGCGATCATCACGCTCTCTGCGCCCGGATACAGCGCGTCCAGCAGACCCAGCGCGGTATAGGCAGTGCGCAGCCCACCGTACACGTCATCCACCACCAGGATGCGCCGCGGCTGGCCTTCCCCCAGTGTATCGCGCACCTGCTCGCGCAGCTCATCCAGCCAGCGCGCGCGGGTGGACAGCCATGCCAGGTAATGCCCGGCGCGCAACGGCTCATCGCTGCATTCGCCACAACAGAAGGCCGGAAAGGCGCTGCCGTAGCGTCTGGTGTAAACATCGTGCTTTTCCTGGCCGATATTGGTGCGCACCGCCGGGGGAAATGCCGCCAGCCCCACCGCGCCCTGCACGCTGCGCGCCACCGCCACCGGCATCCAGCCCGAATGCGCCAGCCCGAGCACCACGTCCGGCGCAAAATCGTCGATTTTCTGGCACACCAGCAGGCACAGATCGTAGATCGCTTCCAGCGTCGGTCGCAGCGCGGCATGTTCGGTCATGTTGGCTCCAGTGGGGTGAGGGTGTGCTTATTGTAGCGCAGGATTTAGCCTTCCCGCCTTTGCCATTCCCCGCAAAATTGTGTATCATTTCTATAACCAATAACAAAAATCCTTGTCATCGGAAAAGGAGCGATCACCATGTCTTTCAAACTCACCTGGTACGGTCATGCCACCATCGGCATGGAGATTGACGGCAAGCACGTTCTGGTCGACCCGTTTTTCACCGGCAACCCGGCCGCCAGCGCCAGCGCCGACAAAGTTCCTGCCGATTTCATCCTGGTGTCGCACGGCCACGGCGATCACCTGGGCGACGCCGCGCCAATCGCCAAACGTACCGGCGCGCTGGTGATCAGCAACGCCGAGATTTCCGGCTGGCTGGAGAAGAAGGGCGTCAAAACCCACGCGCAGCACCTGGGCGGCGGCTACCAGTACCCGTTCGGCTACCTCAAGCTTACCCTCGCCCTGCACGGCTCGGGTCTGCCGGATGGCAGCGAGGGCGGCAACCCGGCCGGCTTTTTGATCACGCTCAACGGCGGCAAGAAGATCTACCTGGCCTGCGACACCGGCCTGTTCGGCGACATGCGCCTGATCGGCGAAGAGGGCATCGACCTGGCGCTGCTGCCCATCGGCGACAACTACACCATGGGCCCGGCCGACGCGCTGCGCGCGGTCAAGATGATCCAGCCCAGGCACGTCATTCCCATCCACTACAGCACGTTCGACCTGATCAAGCAGGACCCGCACGCCTGGGCGCGCCAGGTGGAGCAGGAGACGAGCACGAAGGTGACCGTGCTCCAGCCCGGCGGGGTGTTTGCGTTCGAATAAGCGGTTTTGATACGCAAGCCTATCCATTGTGTGCAGCTTCGCGTTCATTCGCTTATATCAAAATAGCACAGTTCACCGCGAAGGTGCGAAGAGCGCGAAGACAACGCGAAGAAGACCTTTTTATGTATGCTTCGCG
>CALDSL010000589.1 GCA_937920255.1 uncultured Anaerolineaceae bacterium
TTGGCCACGTAGGGCGACACCCACCAGAACTCATTGCAGCAGTCGAAGAAGGCCTTGGCGCTGGGCGGCTTGGGCAGGTAGCCGCTGTCGCTGGGCGGGGGTGGGGGCGGGAGGGTGCCGTCCTTATCCAGCAGCAGGATGGTCTCGCTGTCCGCTTCCAACCGGTCCAGCTCGTCCAGCGGGTAGATCGTCAGATCGATGCGGTTGCCGTCGGCGAACTGCATCAGATAGGCATAGGCGCCGCCGGGGCGCGGGTCTTCGCCCAGCATATCGTCCGGCTCCTGCAGGATCATCAGCTCGCCAAACTGCTGGATCCATTCGTAGTTATTCTTGAACGGCAGCAGGTCGGTGACGAGGTAAACGATGTCAAAATCCTGGAAGAAGTCGCGCGGCGCGTTGGGGTTGGCGCGCGAGCCGTTCAGGATCACCGCGCGGATGCGCTCGTCGTCCCTGGCCGCGGCGAGAATGAGATCGAGCATTTGCTGTGTGCTGCGCATGCGTTTCCCTCAGAATCGGTAGGCGTGCGGAGATCGATTGCTTAAAGTATACCTGGTCCATGGCGCATCTCCGGTGTTGGATCGCCGCCAAAATAGAAGATAAAAATTGACTTTTCCTATGATCATTGTTACACTCAAATTGGAATAGATCCCCGCACACCCTGCATGAGCGGTTTTCCGCTTTTCCGACGCGCATCCTCACCGCCTGTTCCCACGCCACGGCGGTTTTTTGTATTGGATCAGAAATTGTCATTTGAATAGAAGAACCAGGGGAGGTCAAAATGTTCCCTGTACCCCGGTTTGCTCACCCGCACAGCGCTGTCTTCCACCGGACGACTGCCGCGCTGTTTTTGTTGCTGCTTCCGATCGCCTGGCTGTGCGCCCCGGCGACGGTTGCGCGCGCGCAGGAAACTGTGCCACTGTACGAACAAAATTTTGACGGCGGTTTCCCCAATAATTGGGAGATAAATTCCATCGATGGAGGTCGCTGGCTGGTGGAGGACGGTCGACTGATCGGCAGCGGCCACGTCTTCGCCCAATATCTCCGGCAAAAATGGGGAGAAGGGCCGCATACGCTGGAGTTTGATCTGGTCGACCTGAGCGTGGGTGGCGGGTTGAATATCAATGTCCAGTACAGCGATCAAGGCCGGTATTTCATCACGGTCATGCGTTTAGACGACAGTCATCTCCATGTCGCCATAGAAAGAAACCTATGGAACCAACCGCCAGAAGGCCCTATGGCCTCCAATGACGGCCAGCCGTTCACCTATCCATACGGAAGAGAATATCATCTATCCATTTTGTTTGGCGATGGGCAAATCAGCGTTTTTCTGAGCAGCGGAAAAAATCTGGAAAACCTGGCGGTGGTCAGCGTGCAAGACCCCAACCCGCTGCCGCCGGGCGGCATTTCTTTGGAAAGCCTGGCAGGTCCTCAGGTTGTTCTTGACAATCTGGTTGTCAGCGGACCGCGTCCCGCGCCAGTGATGGTCATTACCACGGCCCCGCCAGCGCGGATCGTTACCACCGTGCCCCCTCCAGCGCGGATTGTTACCACCATGCCGCCCCAGCCGCGCGGCCAGGCGCCAGCCTACCGCCAATGCGAAGGCGAACAATTGCTGTACGCGGAAGATTTTAACGACGGGCAGGCGCAGAACTGGAAGCTGGAACCGGGATGGTCAGTGAAAGACGGGCAGATGCGTGGCGAGGGCCATGCCTGGGCGCGCAATGAGGATTCGACCTGGGAGAACCTGACCTATTATGTGATCTTCGGGCTGCGCGAAGGGCGGGGAGGCGTGCACGTTTCGGCACGGGTGAGCGGCAAAGGACGCTACGTGGCCTATCTCCACCCATGGGGCTACGGCCTGTCAAAGGAGGCTGGCTGGACGGGCAAGTTCGACGGCCTGGCCGATGAGGAAAAAGAGCTGGATGTTACCCTCTGGCACACGTTGGCCTTCGCCGCCCACGGTGCGCGCATTGAAATGGCGCTGGACGGCGTGCAGCAGTTCTCAGTGCGGGACAAGGATCCCCTGCCGGAAGGCGGCATTGCATTGGAAACCATCGACGACGGCTTCGTGCTGATTGATGCAGTGTGGGTGTGCGGCACGCAGGACGCAGTCGTGGCGCCGCCACCCGATACGGTGACCAAAATCCCGGTCGCGCCCAAACCACCTGCCGGAACAAACCGGCCTGATCTCAACGTGCGCGCTATTGACTATGAAAGCTATGACCCATCCAGTCAAACGCTGCGCCTGAAGTTGGCGGTCAACAACAGCGGGGATGCCGCGGCGGGAACGTTTCTGATCCGGTTGCAGGAGAGCGGTTGGACCGGCGGGAGCGACTATAAAGTGGACGGCTTGCAGCCCGGCGAGACCAAACGGATCCTGGTCGAGCTGTATATCCCCGAGCGCCTGGTCGATCATTCTACAACCTATGAAGCGGTGGCAGACCCGGAGAACCTGGTGCGCGAAAGCGACGAGCAGAATAACCGCCTGGTTTCCGGCGCAATTTTCTTTCCCTTGCAACCGCCGGAGCGCAACTGGTGGTGGATCATCCTGGTGATCCCGGCGGCGGGTTTGGCCGCCTGGGCTGCGCGCCGGGCGCTGCGCAAACCCGAACGGGGGCGCGAGCCGGAGCGCTCACGCGAGCCGCAAAACGTGCCGCCCATGCTGCCGCCGGCGCGATTGTTGGATGTATGGATCACCGAAGGTGGCTCGGGCAACGGGCCGCGCATCCGCGAGGGCCAGCCGCTGGTGAGCGAGAAGGAATACTGCCTGCACGCGCAGGTGCTCTCCACCGGAGCGCAGCAGCATGGTAGTCGCCAGTCGTCCGCAGGAGTTGCCGCGGCGCCGCTGAAAGTGGTGGTGTTTTCTCCAAAAACGGATTTCCCGGTGGACGATACGCTGAAGGATATTCGCCTGCCGCAGGAAGGCGGCTGCGATCCGGTTGCCTGGCGGTTCCGCGCCGGCAAGCCCGGGGCCGGCCGGGCGCGGGTGTGCCTGTATTACGGCAATGTGCTGCTGCAGTCCGCGACGATCGACGCGCCGGTGGCGGCGAAAGCAGGCCGGGGCGCCCTTCCCAAACAGGCAGCCGCGCTGCGCGGCATGCTGGATTACGTGGCCAGCGCCAGCCTGACGGGTTTGGATCTGCTACCCCAACCGTCGGTTTCAATCTTCACCAACCAGGCCGCTGGCCGCGAAAGCTGGATCGGGATCTATGCCTCCGGCGACCCGGTGACCGGTTTTGGCAAGGGGCTGCTGCGCCAGGTCAGCACAGACCGCCTGAGCGCCCGCGCCAGCCTGTTGCGGCGCGACTTGCTGGAAATCGAGGAAGCTTATCATTCGGTCGAGATGTCGCGCGCGCCAGGCCTGCTGGATGGGCGCATTGCGCAGTTGGAGCAGGACCTGGCGGAAATGGCATGCGTCGGTTGGACTTTGTACAGCGAGGTTTTTCTGCTTTCGAGCCGTGAGACAAAAGAGCAGAAAGCGCTGTTTGACCGAGCACTGCGCCCGGCCGGCCTGATCGCGATATCGCGTTGCTGGAGCGAAAAGGTAACCCTGCCGTGGGCCGCGGTGTACGATCTTGAAGTGGATACCGGAAAGAAAGACTTGCTGCGGTTGTGTCCCGTATTCCGGGCAGAGTTGGAAAGTCACTGGACGGACGGGACGGGGCAATTCCACGCCCACGCCGACTGGTTGGATAACCCCAATGGCTGCCGCGCCAACCCGCGGTGCCCGCTCAATGTGAAAGACCAAGTGTTGACCATCTGCCCGTTCGGCTTTTGGGGGTTCCGCCACCAGATCTCGCAGCCCTTGCAGGCAGTGCGGCCGGCGCCTTCGGGCAAGGTGCCGGAAGAAGTGGCGCGCGCGGGAGGCACGGATGGTAAATTGCGCTTTGACAAGACCATCTTCCTGCGCCGGCTGCCGCGCGAGCGCATCCGGCTGGCAATTGGCGTGCACCCGGGGCTACGCCAGGCGGTTCAACTGCCGGTGGATATTACTGCTCTGCGTCCAGCCGAGCTGGCGATCCAATATGAAGACACCCGCGATGGGGTGCTGGAGATGCTCAAGCAGGGTGGGTTCCATATGTGCATCCTGTACTGCCACGGCGAGCAGGACGAGCGCGAGCAAAAATTCAAGCTGGTTTTCGGCCCAATGCGCGACGAGCGGTCAATCTCTTTCGACAACCTCAACCCTCTCAAAGTCAACTGGCCCGAACAGCCGCAGCCGCTGGTGTTGTTGAACGGCTGCGACACCGTGGCGGTGATGCCGGAAACGCTGCACGGGCTGCTGGAACGCATGCACGAACTGGGTGCTTCCGGCGTGATCGGCACCGAGATCCAGGTTTACCCCAGCCTGGCGTATCCCTTTGCGATGGAAATCATCGAGCGCCTGCTGTGCGGCCAATCGATTGGCGAGGCATTTCTATTTTTGCGCCGCGATTTCTTGCGCCGGTTTACCCCCCTGGGGCTGGCGTATACCTACCATGCCGCGGCGGCGCTGCACCTGCATACCGAAGGAAGCTGCGCCTGGTGCGCCGCCCACAGCCTGCCCGCCGTGCAGCCAGGCCCGGTGGAAACGCGGCTTCGGGCGTGATGGAAAGGGGAGGTGGCCTGTGAGCGAAGACACGGCCGTATGGGACGGTGAAACGAAAGCGCTGCACACCCAGCGCCGGCGGGTGGAGCTCCTGCGCCAGCAGGTGTACGCCCTGGACGATCCCGCGGATGCCACGCGGCTGGTGGATCTGCTGCTGGGGGAAGAGGAAGCCCTGGCGCAGATGCAACAGCGGGCGCGCCAGGCGCGCGCAGGCCGGCAGGACCAGGGCGTATTATATGATTCGGAGCGCGAGCGCGGCAGCCCGCGGCAGGAGAAACTGGGACGCGAGACGACCGGGGTGGAGGCGAAGGTATTCTTGCGCATGTCGCACGTGCCGACCGCAATCGTGCACCTGCTGGATGCGGAGACAAAGCCGCTCGTGTCGGTAGAAATCAATAATGTGGGGCGGCAAATCGCGCGTCTACGCGTGACCTCGCTGGTGGAAGGCTACTCTGCCACGGCGGTGAGCACGCTGGAATTGCCACCGGCCGAGAAAAAAGAAGTGCCGCAGTTGCCGGTGTTCTTTGCCGAACGGCTGCGGCCGGTGCAGGAGATCACGCGCGCCAGCCTGCGCGTGCATATCCAGCATCTCAGCGGCGTCACCGAGGTTGAGCGCAGTTTTCCCATCTGGTTGCTGGCGCGTACCACCGCCTACCTGGAAGTGTGCGATCCGCAGACCGGGCAGATGATCGACCTGACTCCCTACCTGGCGGCCTGGGTGACGCCCAATACGCCGCAGGTGATGGCGTTGCTACGCCGCGCGGCAGGGCTGCACCCCGACCGGCATATCGCCGGATATCAGGCTGATGTGGCGGGGGTCGAGGCGCAGGTGCGGGCGATCTATGCGGCGGTGCGCCAGGAACAGGTGGAGTACGTCAATTCGGTTTTCTGTTTTGGCCGGGCGGGCGGCGAGTTCGTGCAGCGCATCCGTCTGCCGCGCGAGACCTTGAAACAGCGCTCCGCCAACTGCATCGATGGGACGGTACTGCTGGCCAGCGTATTGGAAGCGGCCTCGCTCAACCCGGCCATCGTGCTGGTGCCTGGGCATGCCTTTTTGGGCTGGGAGGAGCAGGACGCCAGCGGCCAGTGGGATTACCTGGAAACAACCCTGCTCGGTTCCAAAGACTTTGACGGCGCGCGGGAGGCCGGACGCGCGCTGGCCGCGCAGTACCAGGCCAAAGAGCAGATGGGCTTTTACGGACGCATGTTCCGCCGGCTGTCGATCCCCGCGCTGCGCGTGGATGACCGCGTGCTGCCGATGGAGTAACGCCCGCGGGCGCGCGGCGCATTCACCCCCTCTCTTTCTTGCCCTCCTTCTCATTCCGGGCTATAGTATTTTTGACTGGAATTGATCTGGAGGGAGCATAAGATGAAGAAGCTCATCAATGCGGTTGATGATGTGGTCAGGGAGCAGTTGCAGGGCATGGCGGCGGCGCACCCGGATCTGGTGCGGGTCCATTATGACCCGCGCTATATCGTCCGCGCCGACGCGCCGGTGCAGGGCAAGGTGGCGGTGATATCCGGCGGGGGCAGCGGGCACGAACCCATGCACGGCGGGTTTGTGGGCCGCGGCATGTTGGACGGCGCCTGCCCGGGCGAGATGTTTACCTCGCCCACGCCTGACCAGGTGTATGCCTGCGCGCAGGCAGTGGACGGTGGCGCGGGCGTGTTGATGATCGTCAAAAACTACACCGGCGACGTGCTCAACTTTGAGACCGCGCTGGAACTGGCGCACTTTGACGGCATCCCGGTGCAGAGCGTGCTGATTGACGACGACGCGGCGGTGAAAGACAGCCTGTACACCGCCGGGCGGCGCGGGGTGGGCGCCACGGTGCTGGCCGAGAAGATTGTGGGCGCCGCGGCGGAAGCCGGCTATGACCTGGACGCGTGCGCGAACCTGTGCCGCCGGGTGAACCGCTACGCGCGCTCGATCGGCATTGCGCTCACATCCTGCACTGTGCCGGCTGCCGGCCGGCCGACCTTCGAGTTGGGCGACGGCGAGTTCGAGTTCGGCATCGGCATCCACGGTGAGCCGGGCCGCCAGCGCCTGCCCATGCGCGCGGCGGATTCGGTTACCGAGATGATGGCCGCGGCCATCCTCGACGACGGCCCGTACACGCGCACGGTGCGCGAATGGGACCGCCAGGCCGGCGAATGGCTGGACGTGACCCTGACCGACGACCCATTCCAACCGGGGGATGGGGTGATTGCGTTTGTCAACAGCATGGGCGGCACGCCGCTCTCCGAGCTGTACATCGTCTACCGCAAGCTGGCCGAGATCCTGGCGCAGCGCGGCATCCGCATCCAGCGCAATCTGATCGGGCCGTACATCACCTCGCTGGAGATGCAGGGCATCTCGATCACGCTGCTCAAGACCGACGACGAAATCCTGCGGCTGTGGGACGCGCCGGTGCTCACCCCCGGCCTGCGCTGGGGAATGTAAAGGGGCGTCCATGCTGACCAAAGCACAGATCATTCTCTGGTTGGAAAATGTGGCCGCGGTGATGCGCCAAAACCGCGACTATCTCACCGGGCTGGACGCGGCCGTCGGCGACGCCGACCATGGCGCCAACATGGATCGTGGGTTCCAGACCGTGCTGCAAAAATTGCCCTCGTGGGACGGGTCGGATATTGGCGGCATCCTCAAGCTGGCCGGCATGGCGCTCATGTCCAGCGTGGGCGGCGCCAGCGGCCCGCTGTACGGCACGTTCTTTATGCGCGCCGGCACGGCGGCGGCCGGCAAAGAGGAACTGGACGACGACGATTTGCGCAAGCTGCTCGCGGCTGGAGTGGAGGGCATTGTGCAGCGTGGCCGGCCGGTGCTGGGCGATAAGACCATGTACGACTCTCTCTTCCCTGCGCTGGACGCGCTCAGCGCGGCGCTGGCCAGTGGCGCGGACACGCAAACCGCGCTCGACCGGGCGGTGTCCGCGGCCGAAGAGGGCATGCTGGCCACCATCCCGCTGCAGGCGCGCAAAGGCCGCGCGAGCTATTTGGGCGAGCGCAGCATCGGCCACCAGGACCCAGGCGCGACCTCGGCGTACCTGATCCTCAAAGCCCTGTGGGACGCGGCTGCCTGATGGTTAGCCTGGTGATCGTCTCGCACAGCGCGCGGCTGGCGCAGGGCGTGAAGGAACTGGTGGAACAGGTGGCGCAGGGGCGGGTGCGCGTTTTTGCCGCCGGCGGTTTGGACGCGGACACGCTGGGCACCAACGTGGAAACGATTTTGCAGGCCCTGACCGAGGCCGACAACCCGCGCGGCACGCTGGTGCTGGTGGATCTGGGCAGCGCGGTGCTCAGCGCCGAAACCGCGCTTGAACTGCTGGCGCCGGAGATGCGCGCGCGGGCGCGGCTGTGCGCCGCGCCGCTGGTGGAGGGCGCGGTGGCGGCCGGGGTGCAGGCTTCGCTGGGCAGCGATCTGGACAGCGTGTGCCGCGCGGCGCTGGATGCGCTGCAGCCCAAGCTCGAGCAAATTGGCGGGGCGGCAGCCGGGGAAGACGCAGCACCTGCTCCCGGCCAGCAGTGGACGTTCACGCTGGCCAACCCGCATGGCTTGCACGCGCGCCCCGCCGCGCGCCTGGCTCAGGCCGTGGCCGCGTTCGACGCGCAGGTGAGCATCACCAACCTGAGCAACGGCAAAGGCCCGGCCCCGGCGCGCAGCATCACGCGCGTGGCCGCCCTGTCCGCCGACCGCGGCCACCAGATCCGCGTGGAAGCCAGCGGCCCGCAGGCGGCCGAAGCGCTCGCCGCGGTGCAGGCATTGGTCGAAGGAAATTTTGGGGAGTAATCTTCATCCCTCTCCCCGCATAGGCGACAAGGGATTGAAATGCGAAATTCCTGCGGGGAGAGGTTAGGTGAGGGGCATTTCGGAGGAGGTTAATACCCCTCACCTAACCTCTCCCCGCTAGCAAAATCGCTTTACGAACGAAACCATTTAGCGGGGAGAGGGATGAAGTCTTCCCCCTCGCAAAACCTTCTTCATCGTCTATTGG
>CALDSL010000590.1 GCA_937920255.1 uncultured Anaerolineaceae bacterium
GCGTGGTCGAAATCTACTTCAGCGGCAAGCCGGTCAAGCTCTACCCGTGGGAATCGAGCTTTTATGTTGTCCCCGAGATCATCCCCGGCATGAGCCCCAACCTGCCCGGCGTCGAGCAGCCGTCCGTCACGCCCGCCCCATGAGCCAGGAAACGCTGCCCGGGCGCATCATTCGTTCGCAATCCGGTTTCCTGTGGGTGGAAACGGAAGAGGGCGTGCTGGTCAGCCGGCTGCGCGGGCGGTTGAAGAAAGGCCGTCAGGGCACAGATATCGCCGCTGTGGGCGATCTGGTCGAGGTCAGCCGACAGCCTGACGGCACCGGCGCGATCGAAGCGGTGCATGAACGCCAGCGCTCGCTGGTGCGCCTGGCGCCCACTGCGCGCGGCGAGTACCAGCAGGTGATCCTGGCCAACCTGGATCAACTGGTGCTGGTGTTCGCCTGCGCCAGCCCTGCGCCGCGCCTTCGCATGCTCGACCGTTTCCTGGTCATCGCCGAGCGGCAAGGCATTCCAGCCATGATTGTGGCCAACAAGGTTGATCTGGTGGGTCTGGACGCCGCGCGCGAGATGTTCGACCTGTATCCGCCGCTGGGCTATCCGGTGGTGTTCACCTCGGCCGCCACCGGCCAGGGCGTGGATGATCTGCAGGAGCACCTGCTCGATAAGGTGTCGGCGCTGGCCGGGCCATCCGGGGTGGGCAAGACCAGCCTGCTCAACGCGGTGCAGCCCGAACTGGGGCTAAAGGTGCGCGAGGTGAGTCAATCTACGGAAAAGGGCCGCCACACCACCCACGTGCGCCAGCTCTACCCGCTGGACGGCGGCGGCTACCTGGCCGACCTGCCCGGCCTGCGCACCCTGGCGCTGTGGGACGTGGAGCCGGAAGAACTGGATGGCTACTTCCGCGAGATCGCGCCCCTGGTGTCCGAGTGCCAGTTCAATGACTGCACCCACCAGAACGAACCCGGCTGCGCCGTGATCGCCGCGGTGGAGCAGGGCGCGGTGCGCCCCGAGCGTTACGAGTCTTACCTGCGCCTGCGCTTTGGCGAAGAGTAAGAGGAAGAGCGTTAACACGAATGCGCACGAATGGGCCGAATGCCACGAATAATTCTTGAAAAAGCGATATACAATCACCATATCCAAATTTATTGTTTTATTCGTGACATTCGGCCCATTCGTTCTTATTCGTGTTAATCCTCTTTCCCGCATTCCTGACCCCGCTATTTCACCACAGGAGACACCATGCAATCACGTTTCACCGTCACGAAAATGATCCTCGAGATGCGCAACCCCTTCCGGCTGTCGTACGGGGTGAGCGACACGCGCGAGGCCTACTGGCTGCGCCTGGCGGACGACGCCGGGTGGGGCGAGGGGGCTATTCCGCCCTACTACCGCGTCAACGACGCCGACATGATCGCCGCCTGGGAGCGGCTGGCCGCGCAGGAGCAGCCCTTCCCGGACGCGGTCGAGGACATCCCTGCCTGGGTGGGCAGCGAAGGACCGGCCGTCTCACGCTGCGCCGTAGACCTGGCGCTGCATGACCGCATCGGCAAGCTGCGCAGCGAGCCGGTCTACCGGCTGCTGGGGCTGCCCGAGCCGCCGCCGCTGCACACCTCCTTCACCGTCAGCGGCGACCCGGATGCGGCGGCGCGCGAGGCCAGCGAGGCGGCGGCCTTCAGCATCATCAAAATCAAGCTGGGCTCCGGCAGCGACGAGGAAATTTTGAGCGCGGTGCGCCAGGCGCGCCCGGACGCGCGGCTGTTCATCGACGCCAACGCCGGCTGGTCGCTGGAGCAGGCCCTGGCGCTGCTGCCGGCGCTGGAGCGCAACGGGGTCGAGCTGGTGGAGCAGCCGCTGGCCAAAGACGATATTGAAGGCATGGGCAAGGTGCAGGCCGCAACCGAGCTGCCGGTGGTGGCGGATGAATCGCTGCAGAGCGCGGCCCAACTCGAGCAGTTGGCGCGGGCCGGCGTGCGCGGCATCAACCTCAAATTAATGAAGCTGGGTGGGCTGGCTCCCGCGCTGCGCATCGTGCGCCGCGCGCGCGAGCTGGGCATGGGTGTAATGCTGGGCAGCATGATCGAAACCTCGATCGGCGTCACCGCCATGAGCCACCTGGCTGGCCTGGCGGACTGGCTCGACCTGGATTCGCCGCTGCTGATTTCGAACGATCCCTTCACCGGTATTGCGTATAGCGAAGATGGATGCATACGCGTCCCGTCTCTCCCCGGCATCGGCGCGACCGTCCGTGGCGTGAAATGATGGAGCGGACCTACCCCCAACCCCCTCCCTAAAGGGAGGGGGTTGGGGGTAGGTTGGGTTGAGCGCAAAATAATAACCATGATAAATCAACTTTTGCGCGAAA
>CALDSL010000591.1 GCA_937920255.1 uncultured Anaerolineaceae bacterium
CCCGGGTCCTTGGCCATCGACAGCAGACCTTCGGTGATGGCTGCCTGGTACTCTTCCGGCATGGTGTTGATGTACTGCACGCCATCGTTGGGGATGCGGTCCGTCACAGCGAAGGGATACACCTTCTCGGTGATGTCCGGGTAATCGGCGGCCAGGTTGGCGGCGCTGTCGGTGAGGACGTTGATGTAGCTCACACCCGCGTCGCAGTCGCCCTTGTAAACGGCGATACCGACATTGTTGTGCGAGCCGGCATTCTGGATGGCGGCGAAGTCTACGTCGGGATCAATGCCGTTGGCCAGCAGGATGATGCGGGGGATGATGTAGCCGGAGGTGGAGTTGGGATCCACGAAGCAGAAGGTCTTGCCCTTCAGATCTTCGAACGACTGGATACCCGATTCCTGGTTGGCAATGAACTGGCCCTTATAGAAGGCCTGCAGTTGGCCTTCCATGGCCTTGTCGGGATCAACATCGTTGGTGTTGTACTTGCGCATCACGGCCAGAGCGGGGACGATCTGGTACTTTTCAATCGCAAGCAGCGCCGAGAAGGTGTTGAGGAAACCGACATGGGCTTTTTCCGCGCCCATGGCTTCGATCGAGGCCGCGAAAGTCGTGCCAACTTCGATCTCGAAATTGAGGCCGGTCATCTTGCTCAGGCAGTCGGCGATTTCAGTACCTGCCTTGGTGATTTTACCGGTATCACCCGAGGGTACAAACGTGATCACAATCGGGTTGTCCGCCGAGCCAAGTTCGCCGGCAGCCGCGGAAAGCTGATTGGCGATGGGGGCGCAGGCCGGAGGTGGGTTGGTGGGAGCAGCAGTGGGCGCTTCCGTGGCGGCGGGCGCGGCAGGTGCTTCCGTAGCGGCAGGCGCAGCGGGAGCTTCGGTCGCGGCGGGGGCGCAGGCGACGAGGACGACCGAAAGGATCATCACAACTGCGAGCGCCAGGTAGGAAAAGCGATTCTTCATGAAAATCTTCTCCTTCTATAGGGTGGAACAGAAGTTTGGATCTTGCCCTTCCCCCGGGATTGCCCTGGGTCAGGGTCTCCTCAGGGTTGTATCATAACCCAGAAAAAAGTTGTTTGCAAGTAATGAAGCCCCCGAAGATCAGGAAGAAATGCGTGATAAACTGCTAACTTTCATCCGTAATTTTGAAGGGATTGAAATCAGTGTTGGTGTCATAGTAATCTTCTTGTTCGGCGCGCTTTAAGAAGTTGACCACCAGATAGGTAAACGGCGTCATTAACACCTCAATGCCGACCTTAAAAATGTAGTTGGTGAGAACCAGCGTAGCAAACAACGACCAGGGAAATACGCCGAACAGCGACGCGATGGCGATGAAGGTAAGCGTGTCGATCACCTGGCCGACGAGGGTGCTGCCAATGGTGCGCGCCCACAGCCGGCGCCCAGCGGTGAGGACTTTCATGCGCGCCAGTACGTACGAGTTGCTGAATTCGCCCATGAAGTACGCTGCCAGCGAGGCCACGGCAATCCCACCGCTGCTCATGCCGCCCAGAATGGCATCGTAGGCGCCCTGGCCGGCGTACTGCTGCCATTGGGCTTCGCCTGGCATGATGCGTACCAGCCAGAAAACCACCACCGCCAGCGCCAGGCAGCCGAACCCGGCCCAGATCACGCGGCGCGAGCGCCGGTAACCGTAGACCTCGGTCAGCACGTCGCCAAAAATGTAACTGACGGGGAACAGGATCGTTCCGGCATCAAACGCCAGCGGCAGCCCGGCAATATTCACGCCCCAATCGACGATTTTGGCGCTGGATGCAATGTTGCTGATTAACAGCACCGAAACAAAAATAGCCATCACAAAATCGAAATAGCGGTACACCCGGCGCTCGCCGCCCGCGGTTGATTCGGAACGCTTTCGATCTTTTTCGATTGTCTGCATACGACCCTGATTTCCCCTGCGCGAGGCACCTGCTGGTATAGTGCCGCTATTGTATCAAGAAACAACAGCTTTCGAAGGAATCGCCGCCCTTACTTAACCACCCGCCAAACCGCATCCAGCGCTTCGAGTGCGCCGTTCCGGTGGAGGATGAGCGCTTCGTCGGACAGATACATTTCATCTTTCATTCCATTGTTCGGCAGGTGCTGCACTGATGCAAAGAAATTCCACAGCGGCAGGCCGCGTTCGAGCGCGACTTCGGCGTACGTGCGGTTGACCCGTTCGTCCAGTTCGAGATTATCGGCTTTGGTCACCAGCACCGGCACAGCCTGGTGCTCCAAAATGCGGTCGATGATTTTGTTCAAATAAATGCGGTTGCGGGCTTCCCAGTGCGTGCCGACGTGGATGAAGACAATACTGGGGTTGTGCACCCGCAACTCGCATTCCAGCGGGGTCTCGCCGTATTCGCATGTATTCTCTTTGTTGTCGTTCCACAGCGCATACAGCAGCGCGCCTTCAGTGGTGCCGTCCTTCACCGCCGGGCTGTAGCGGTTGAACGAGCCCGAAAAATTACGCACCGTCTGTTGGAAGTGGATGGGCAAGTGCTTCACAAGTTGCGGGTCGCTGTCAAAGACGCCCATGAAAACGTCCGGCTGGCTTTGGCAGTCACCCAGAACGGAGAAAGCATGCGGGTTATTGCCCGCGGATACTCCCTGGCGGTAGATTTCCCGCAATTCGGCGGAAACAACCGGCAGCACCGGCCAGTCCTTCCACGCCTCGGGGTCGAGCGGGGTAGCGGTTGGGCGGGGTTCAGTGGTTGGTTGGAGCGTCGCCGTGGTTCGCGCGGGTTGCGGCGCGGCCGGTGGGGTGAAGGTGGCTCTGGGGGTTTCGGTGGCCGGTAGAGTTCGGGTGGCAGTTGATCGCGCGGTTGGGACGGCGCTAGCAGACTGTTCAATCTCCTGCGCCGATACGGAAGAGATACAACCGGAAAGCGCCAGTGCAAGCAGACCAAGCAAAGCAAAGACACAAATTTTTGCTGCAACGTGTTTCCTGTTCATAACACCAATAATCCTATTCACAGCACCCCTTTGTGGTTAGGATTATACATCACTGCGGGCACGATCCCAAATCGTCACAGCTACGCGGGCTGTACAGGAGGAAGCAGTAGTGGTCACACAATTCAATTTGTGTGACCACCGTAATCGTTGATGGGTTTGATTTTCCCTGTCGCCGGCTAATCCGACGCAGAGCCGGTCGGGAGCGCGGCGTTCATCGCCGCCCGGGCGCTCCGTTGCGCCGCCTCGCTGACTTTGCGGAAGTGGTAGCCGTAGATTGAAAAGGTGATGGCCAGTGGGAATTTCTTCGGCTGGCGGAAAAGGCTCCAGAAGAACAACTTCCAGTACTGCCTGCGTTCTTTGCCCACAATGCCCAGCAGGTAGATGGAACGGAAGAAGGCGTAGATTTCCTGCGGTTCAATATTGACCGTGGCGGTGATCGGGTTGTATTCGCTCAAGAAGGTGCGCACGCGTTCGTAGAACAGTTTGGGCGAATACAGATCGCCTACCAATTGCTTGTAGCCCTCGAACAACACTTTGGGCTCCATCACCGGAATGATGTTGGTCGTCCCATCCGTGTTGTCGCCGGTCATTTCTTTCAGCAGGCGGCCCTGCTGCTCCATGCGGCGGTATAGCTGTGTGCCCACCGGGGCCTGTAGCAGACCTACCATGGCAGTGACGATCCCGCTCTGCTGGATAAACTCCACCTGGCGCTGGAAGATTGTAGGCGAATCACTGTCAAACCCAACGATGAATCCACCCATCACCTGCAGGCCATTACGCTGCAGCCGTTTCACGCTCTCCACCAGGTCGCGGCCTTTATTTTGGGTCTTGTGGCATTCGGTCAGGCTGGTTTCGTCCGGCGTTTCGATGCCCACAAAGACTGAGACGAACCCGGCCGCGGTCATCATATCCATCAGTTCCTGGTCGTCCGCCAGGTTGATCGAGGCTTCGGTGAGGAACAGGCAGCCGGTTTTGCCTTTGCGCCATTCGATCAACGCCGGCAGGATTTCGGTCTTGATCTCGCGCTTGTTGCCAATAAAGTTATCATCCACAAAGAATATATTGCGCCGCCAGCCCAGGTTGTAAATCCTGTCCAGTTCGGCGACGATCTGCGCTGCGCTCTTGGTGCGCGGTCGGTGGCCGAGCAGGGCGGTGACGTTGCAAAAGTCGCAGTTGTACGGGCAGCCGCGCGAGTACTGGATCGCCATCGAATCATAGTACTTCATCTTCACCAGATCCCAGGCTGGCACCGGCGTTTGCGCCAGGTCGGCATACTCGGGCGTGGTGTACACCCGCTGCGGGCAGCCGCGCTCTAAATCGGCCAGGAACGGAGGCAGGGTCAGCTCAGCTTCGTTGAGGATAAAATGATCGACGTTCGGGAATTCTTGATATTGTCCGGTAAACAGCGGTCCGCCAGCTACCACCGTCTTGCCCGCCGCTTTTGCACGTTTGATGATTTCTTCCGCCGATTTGCGCTGCACGCTCATCGCGCTGATCAATATCATATCTGCCCAATGGAGTTCGCTGTCCCGCAGCGGTTCGATATTGAGATCTACCAGGCGCTTGGTCCACCTTTGCGGCAGCATGGGCGCAATCGTAACCAGCCCAAGCGGCGGGTTGGAGGCCTTTTTGCGCACAAAGCTGAGCGCGTGTTTAAACGACCAGAATGTATCCGGAAATTCGGGATAAACCATCAAGATATTCATTAACGTTCCCTCCACGTTCGGTGTTGTTGACTTTGGAAAGCGTTTTTTGTTAGTGTATCCAGAGCTTACAACACCGGCATGTGACGCAGGTCACGGGTGTGGGCCTAATTCGTTCTCGGCAGGGTACGCGCAATGTGACTTAACGTTCAGTGGAGAGTGCCCCCGGCATTGTATAATAGGAACCATGCAGCCCCGTCAGCAGCATGTGATTCGTACCGGCAGCGGTGTAGACCTGGCCTTTGCGGTGGTCGTATTGGCCTCCTATTTTGCCACCTTCTCCGCGCTGCACGCGGCCACCAACCTGGAAATCGGTCTGATGATCGGGTTGGGGATTGCATACATCACCCTGGGCATTTATGGGTATAAGTACGTGGCGCGGTCAAATAATATGCTGCTGCACCTGCTATACTTTGCCGTTCAGATCCCGCTGGGTAGCTTCATCGTGTACCTGGGGCGCGGCGCCGGGCTGAATGTTCTCATCCTGCTGCCGCTGGCTGGCCATGCCGTGGTGCTGCTGGAATCAAGCTGGCTGTACGCGACCAATATCCTGCTGGTGTTGGGCTATTTTTCGGCGGTGATGGCCTTTTCGCAGGATTGGAATCTGGTGTGGTCCAGTTTGCCGGCATTTCTGGCCGGCGTGATCTTCATCATGGTTTTCACGCAGATGGCAATTGGCGAGGAAAAAGCCCGCGTGGAGGTGGAGCGCCTGGCCAGAGACCTGGCGGAAGCCAACACGCGCCTGCGCGAGTACGCCATGCAGGTGGAAGAACTGGCCATCACCAAAGAGCGCAACCGCATGGCGCGCGAAATTCACGATGGTCTGGGGCATTACCTGACCTCGATCAATATGCAGATCCAGGCGGCGATTGCCGTCTCGAAGAAATCGCCCGAGCGGGCGCAAACCGCGCTGGAAAAAGCCCAAACCCTTACCCAGGAAGCGCTGGTGGACGTACGCGATTCGGTGGCAGCCCTGCACTCCCAGGCGGTGGAGAGCCTGCCGCTGCCGTTGAGCATCGGCCGGGTTTTGCAAAACTGTGACAGCACCGGGATCACCGCCAACCTGCAGGTGCTCGGGTCTCCGCGCGATCTATCCCCTCAGGCGCACCAGACCTTATACCGCGCGGCGCAGGAAACGGTGAACAATACCTGCAAGCATGCGCGGGCGTCAAAACTGGATATGGTGCTGGACTACACTCACCCGCAGCAGATTTGCCTGCGCGTTGCCGATGACGGTATCGGGTCGGAAACACTGGAAGGTGGTTTTGGACTGATCGGGCTGCGCGAGCGGGTAAACTTACTCAACGGAACGATGACGATTCAATCCACCAAAGGACAGGGGTTTGCCCTGGAAATTACGGTACCGGCATGAACACACGCGTGCGCATATTAATAGTTGATGACCAGGCCCTGTTTCGCGAAGGGCTGCATACCTTGTTGTCGGTTCAACCGGATTTCGAGGTGGTGGGCGAGGCGGGCAACGGCGAGGAAGCCATCCGCCTGGCGGCCAACACGCGTCCTAATGTGATCTTGATGGATTTGCGCATGCCGGTGCTGGACGGTGTATCGGCTACCCGCCGGCTGCACCAGCTACTGCCAGACAGCCGCGTGATCGTACTGACAACCTTTGATGACGACGAGCTGGTCTTTGACGGCCTGCGCGCCGGCGCGGCTGGATACCTGCTGAAAGACGTTTCTTCAGAGAAATTATTTGAGGCGGTTCGTGTAGCCGCGCGCGGTGACTATTTCCTGCTGCCGTCGATCACGGCCAAGGTGGTGGCCGAGTTTGCGCGCCTTTCCAAACCGGCGCCAAAGATCGTCGAGCCGTTGGCGGAACCGCTCTCGCCGCGCGAGGTGGAAATTCTCAAGCTGGTGGCGACTGGCGCCAGCAATAAGGAGATCGCCGAGTCTCTGGTGATCGCCGAAGGGACTGTGAAGAACCACCTGACCAGCATTTTTAGCAAATTGAATGTCAAAGACCGTATGCAGGCGGTGATCAAGGCGGGTGACTATGGCATCCTGTAATTCAGCCCGGGTCACATGTATCACAGCCGGTGTTATCAGCGGTATGCGTTCTAGTGTGACGTTGCGCACATCCGCGGTCATGCCGAACCGGGTACGATGTACCTGCACCCGCGCGCGAGGTAGGCTGCAATGAATGACGGAAAATCGCGAAGCATACGATTGCCGTTACGGCACTGGTCTGAAGTGGCGGGCATCTACTTTATTGTGATTGGTCTGGTGGT
>CALDSL010000592.1 GCA_937920255.1 uncultured Anaerolineaceae bacterium
CGGCCTGTACGAATCGAACATCGATCCGAACCGGCCCAAGCATTACGCGCTGACCATGCTGCCGTATCCCTCCGGTGATCTGCACATCGGCCACTGGTACGCCATGACCCCGCCGGATGCCCGCGCGCGGTTTATGCGCATGCGCGGCTTTAACGTGCTCTTTCCCATGGGGTTCGATGCGTTCGGCCTGCCGGCCGAGAACGCCGCCATCAAGAACAACATCCACCCCAAAAAGTGGACCTATCGCAACATCGAAAATATGCGCCGGCAGCTCAGGAGCATGGGCACCATGTTCGACTGGCGGCGGGAAGCCGTTTCGGCTGACCCGGAGTATTACCGCTGGACGCAGTGGTTCTTCAAGCAGTTCTTCCTGAATGACCTGGCCTACCGCAAGATGTCGCCGGTGGACTGGTGCCCAAACTGCAACACCACCCTGGCGCGCGAGCAGGTGTGGGGCGAAGACCGCCATTGCGAGCGCTGCGGCACGCCGGTGATCAAGAAAAACCTGAACCAGTGGTTCTTCCGCACCACCCGTTACGCCGACGAGCTGCTGAATTACGAAGGCATCGACTGGCCGGAGCGCGTGCGCACCCTGCAAACCAACTGGATCGGCCGCTCGGTGGGCGCGCACGTGACCTTTATGACCGAACAGGGTGACGCGCTGCAGGTCTTCACCACCCGGCCCGACACGCTATGGGGCGCCACATTCATGGTGCTGGCCCCTGAGCATCCGCTGGTGGAAAAGCTGACCAGCACGGAACAGCGCGCGCAGGTGGAGGAATATCGTTTGTTTGCCTCGCGCCAGACCGACGTGCAGCGCGAATCGGCCGACAAAGAAAAAACCGGCGTGTTCACCGGCGGGTATGCCATCAACCCGGTCAACAACGAACGCATCCCCATTTGGATCGCGGATTATGTGCTGATGACCTACGGCACGGGCGCGATCATGGCCGTGCCCGCGCACGACGAGCGCGATGGCGCCTTCGCGCTCAAGTTTGGCCTGCCGATCATCCCCGTCATCGCCCGGCCGGATGGGGGGACCAAGAGCCTGGTCTTCCCCGGCTCGGTCGAGGAAGGTTTTGAACGCGAGCTGGACGCGGCCGGGATCGAATATTACCGCGCGCCAATCGGGAATGCCGGCGAGGCGCTGTACGTCACCCTGAAGGACGACCAGGTGGATGCCTACGCCGCGCTGGTGCAGCGCTCGCTCAAGCCGGGTAACTGGAACGAGATCGTCGGCGGGCGCTGGTTGTTTGTGTTTGACGATGGTATCGTGCCGTTTGACTCGGTCGAAGCTGACCGGGCGATCCTGGCGCGCTGCAAGTCCATGTTCCCGCCGGTGCGCGAAAACCGCACGGTGTTCGAGATGATCCATCACCTGCCGTTCTACCGCGACGTGCTGTTCCACACCGAATACGGCACGATGATCCACTCGGGCGCGTTCAGCGGCACGCCGGGCGATAAGGCCAAGCAGGCCGTCATCGACTGGCTGGAGCAGCAGGGCAGCGGCCACGGCGCGGTCAACTACCGCCTGCGCGATTGGTTGATTTCGCGCCAGCGTTATTGGGGCGCGCCGATCCCGATCCTGTACTGCGAAAAATGCGGCGTGGCGCCGGTGCCAGACGATCAACTGCCGGTGCTGCTGCCGGACGATGTTGAGTGGCGGCCCACCGGTGAAAGCCCGCTGAAGCTGCACCCCACCTGGCGCTTTACCACCTGCCCGCAGTGCGGCGGCCCGGCCGAGCGTGAGACCGACACGATGGACACCTTCATGTGCTCGTCGTGGTATCACCTGCGCTACCTGAGCCCGCATTACCACGAAGGCCCGTTCGACCCGAAAGAATATGATTACTGGATGCCGGTGGACACCTATACCGGTGGTATCGAGCACGCCACCATGCACCTGATCTACACGCGCTTTTTCCACAAGGCCTGCCGCGATCTGGGCATTACCGAGGG
>CALDSL010000593.1 GCA_937920255.1 uncultured Anaerolineaceae bacterium
CTTATGATCATGGGAGGAAAGAATGAGGCGAGCGGTCATGGATTATGAAGTGCGCAATGATGGGCACTTTATCGCAAAAATCCTTAGTGGTGGAAAACTCAAGGCGCTCAAAAAGAACCAGTGGTTATTGTTTATCGGTTCGCTGATTGTGCTGGACGTCTTGATGACAGGGCTTGCGTTTCGCCTGGCCTATCTTGTGCGTTTTGAGATGGACATTCCCATCTTCCGCCTGGAGGTGGTGCCGGAGATGGTGTATTACACCAGCCTGGTGCGCTTCCTGGTGCCGTTGTGGATCTTCATCTTTATGGGCATGGGCCTGTACAGCCGGTCGAACCTGCTGGGGGGGACGCGCGAATACTCTTTGGTGTTTAACGCCACGTCGATCGGCATGTTCGCGGTGATCGCGTTTGGCTTCCTGCAGCCCGATTTCCTGCTGGCACGCGGTTGGCTGCTGGTAGCCTGGATCCTGACCTTCTTCTGCACGGCAGTGGGGCGGTTTGCCATGCGCCGCGTGGTGTATGCGCTGCGTCACTCGGGCTTCTTCCTCACACCGGCGATCATCATCGGCGCGAATGATGAAGGGTTGTCGCTGGCCGACCAGTTGCTGCGTTGGAAGCGCTCCGGGCTGGACCTGATCGGCTTTTTGGATGACAACCAGCCGCAGGGCGCCAAGGTGTACGAAAATCTCTACAATCTCGGACGGCTGGAATCGCTCAAGACCGTGATCCACCAGTACGGGGTTAAGGAAATCATCGTTTCATCGTCGGCGTTCTCGCGCGATCAAGTGCTGGCCATCTTCAAACAGCACGGCATCTCGGATGAGGTCAACCTGAATATGTCTTCGGGGCTGTACGAGATCATCACCACCGGGCTTCAGGTGCGAGAAATGGCCGGCGTGCCGCTGGTGCAGGTGAACAAAGTGCGGCTGACGGGCATGGATCTGGTGCTCAAGCTGGTGCTGGACTACGCGCTGGCAACGGCAGCGATCGTGGTGGCCGCGCCGCTGTTTGCGCTGGTGGCGTTGGCCATCAAATTCGATTCTCCCGGGCCGATCATCCATCGCCGCCGGGTGATGGGCGTGAACGGCAAGCAGTTCGACGCGTTCAAGTTCCGCACCATGTACGTCAACGGCAATGAGATCCTCGAGCAGCACCCCGAGCTGAAAGCTGAGCTGGAGGCCAACCACAAGCTGAAGTACGATCCGCGCATCACGCGCGTGGGAGCCATCATCCGCAAGCTGAGCATCGACGAGTTGCCGCAGTTCTTCAACGTGTGGCGCAATGAAATGTCGGTGATCGGGCCGCGCATGATCTCGCCCGAGGAAATGAAGATGTATAACCAGTGGGGCATCAACCTGCTGACGGTCAAGCCGGGTATTTCCGGGCTATGGCAGGTGAGCGGGCGCTCTGATGTGAGCTATGACGAGCGCGTGCGGTTGGACATGCAGTACATCCGCAACTGGAATATCTGGCTGGATATCCAAATCCTGCTGGCCACCATTCCTGCTGTGCTAAAACAGCGCGGGGCATACTAGTCAATATCCCGGCGCTGCTGATCGATGATGAGCAGCGCCGGTTTCGTTTTGGGTTGTAACAAAATTAGCGGTAATCCGATATTTGATTGACAGTCGAATTTCATGGCATGTCTGTTTAATGGGGAGTTTCAAACGTGATCATCGTTCAAACACCGCTGCGCGTGAGTTTTTTCGGAGGAGGCACCGACTTTCCCTCATATTATTTAAATGAGGGCGGTTGCGTGCTCACTTCGGCAATCGACAAGTACATCTTTGTCACCATCAAGCAGCGTTTTGATGACAAACTGCGCATCGGCTATACCAAAACCGAAATGGTTGACAGCGTGGGCGAGGTGCAGCACGAACTGATCCGCGAGGCGCTGCGCAAGACCGGCATCACTTATGGGATCGAGATCACGACCACAGGCGACATTCCCGCCGGTACCGGGCTGGCATCTTCCAGCGCGGTGACGGTGGGCTCGCTGCACGCCATGTACGTGTTCCTGCGCGAGCCGGTCGACGCGGCGCAGCTGGCGCGCGAAGCGTGCGAGATCGAGATTGACACGCTGGGCAAACCGATTGGAATTCAGGACCAGTACATCGCCGCGTATGGCGGGCTGCGCTTCCTCGAATTCAAGCAAAACGGCGAGATCGACAACCATCCCATCCGGCTGGAGTCGCGCATCAAACGCCGGCTGAACGAGAGCCTGATGCTGTTCTTCACCGGCGTCACCCGCCAGGCTGATAGCATCCTTACCGAGCAGAAGACCAACATGAACAGCAACCTGGCCTCGCTGAGGATGATGAAGGAAATGGCTTACACCGCGCGCGACGAATTATGCGCCGGGAACGTGGACGCCTTCGGCTACCTGTTGCACGAGTACTGGCAGATCAAAAAACATCTCTCCAGCAACATCAGCAACGGCGTGATCGACGACTGGTACCAGGCGGCTCGCAATGCTGGCGCGCTGGGTGGAAAAATTACCGGGGCAGGCGGGGGCGGCTTTTTGCTGCTCTACTGCCCGTTGGACCGCCGCGAGGCCGTCCGCGCCGCGCTTCCGCACCTGCGGGAACTTCCGTTCCAATTGGAACCCGATGGTTCCAAAGTGATTTTTAACTACCGTAGATAGTCATTGTCGTTGTACACGGGCGTGCTACCCGACGCCCTTCCCGCGTACAATGGAGCCTGGGAATCCTCCCTTTAAGGTTCCCGACCCAAGGGGGTCAGAGGAGTGAGAATGCAGAACACCGAACGCTATATTTTTGATATGAAACAGACGTTGGACCTGCTGCCGTTGGATAAGATCAACGAGGTGATTGGCATGTTGCACCAGGCCCGGCAGGATGACCGCCAGGTATTCATCATGGGGAACGGCGGCAGCGCATCCACTGCGTCGCATTTCGTGTGCGACCTGGCGAAGAACACGCGCCGCCCGGGATGGCCGCATTTTCGCGTGATTGGCCTTACCGATAACATGGCGATCTTCTCGGCGTACGCCAACGATGAAGGCTATGACAATGTCTTTTCGTCGCAGTTGGCCAACCTGGCGCGCGAAAATGACATCGTGATTGGTATTTCGGCCAGCGGCAACTCGCCCAACGTGCTGAAAGGCATGGAAGCCGCACAGCGCATCGGCGCGGTGACGGTGGGCTTTACCGGTTACGCCGGCGGCAAACTGGGCGGCATGGTGGACTACCACCTGAACGTGCCCTCCAACCGGATCGAGATTGTGGAAGATCTGCACCTGGCGATGGAGCACATGATGTGCAACACGCTGGGCGAACTGACCAAGGCCGATGTTGCCCGCGCCATCCTCCCGGCGCAGGTGCAGCAGACGCCGGTCTACACCGACGCCCTGGTCAGCGGTCTGTTTGGCGACGCGATGGTTGCCGGGCACCCAATGAACGACAGCGCCCAGTCTTCGGTGGAGCAGTTCTCGCGCATCAGCCAGGAACTGGCTTCGAAGGTCAACCTGCACGATCTGCTGTGCCGCATCCTGCCCATGACGCTCGAATCGGTGGGCGCATCCAGCGGCAGTATTGTGGTGCTGGACGACAGCGGCAAAGTGGTCGATGGCGCGCTGGCCTACGCCGGCGAGGTACGCCAGTCGGGCGTGGAGCAGTTGAACGACATCGTCACCAATGGTTTGGCCGGCTGGGTGGTGGAAAACCGCCAGGCGGCGCTGGTGACCAACACGGCCGACGATCCGCGCTGGCTGCACCGCGCCTGGGAAACGGCGAGCCAGCCGCAACGCTCGGCGCTGTCTGTGCCGCTGCTCACCCGCGACCGCGTGGTGGGGGTTGTGACTCTGGTATATCCCGAGGCAGGCCGCTTCACAATGGAAGATCTGGCCCTGCTCACGGCGATTACGATTTCAATTTCGTACTCATTCAGCGGGTGAAAGGCAGGCAGCCGGGCTTCCAGGATTTACACACAGGCAACCACATCCGATAGGGAATCGCAGATCTGAAACGGCCGGAGACGAGCGGCTTCGGGGAGTTTGGCCTGAGCCGCCCCCCGGCCGGTTTTTACCAGGAACGTGCGCCGGATGCCAGCACTTTGTCCGGCCAGCAAATCGCTGACTGCATCGCCGACCATCACGGACTGGGATAGATCAAGATCGAGCGCCTCGGCAGCCTGGAGCAGAAGCCCCGGCTTTGGTTTACGACATTGGCAGTTATCACCGGGCGCGTGGGGGCAGGTAAACACTCCATCCACTCGCCCACCGTTCTTTTCAATCACATCCAATACACCTCGATTGATGGCCTCGGCCTGGGCCAGCGTGATAATGCCACGGCCGACGGCCGACTGGTTGGTGACGATCACAATTGCGTATTGGCTGGCTCGCAGCGCTGCCAGAGCCTCCAGCGCGCCAGGGAGGAATTCCACATCTTCCCAGGAACGCACGTACGCAGCGCGATTTTCGATGATTACACCGTCTCGATCGAGGAACAAAGCTGGTTTCATGCCGTTATTATAGATGATCCTGTTTTTCGCAG
>CALDSL010000594.1 GCA_937920255.1 uncultured Anaerolineaceae bacterium
GTCTTGAACAGGTAGATGCCCATCGAGCCGAGGAAGGGGCGCTCGGGGTCGGGCCGGCTTTTGAAATCCTCCAGCACGGCCGGGTCTTTGGGCTTTTCAGCGAAGCGCGAAATGCGCATATTGGCCTCGCGCTTGAGCAACCCAAAGCGGCTGGCCTCGCGCGCGCGCACCGGCTGGACCGCCACGGTGATATCGGCATCATGCTCCAGGTGAAAATCAGCCATCTTGCGGTAATCCATGCGGTACAGGTGATCCCCGGCCAGGATGAGCACGTGCTCGGCGCGCGTGGAGCGGATTTCAAACAACTGCTTGCGCACCGCGTCGGCAGTGCCCTGGTACCAGTCGGCAGTGGCCATCGTCTGCTCGGCGGCCCAGATTTGCACCCAGCCGGTGTGGAAGGCGTCAAACTGGTAGCTTTCGGAGATGTGGCGGTGCAGCGACACCGAGTTGAACTGGGTCAGCACGGCAATGCGGTAAATGCCCGAATTGATACAGTTGCTGATCGGTATATCGATCAGGCGGTATTTGCCGGCGATTGGCACAGCCGGCTTGGAGCGTACCCCGGTCAGCGGGAACAGGCGCGAGCCGCGGCCGCCGCCCAGCACAACCCCTAGAAAATTTTCCATCGAGTGTGGCATTTTCAACCTCCTGGTTGGTGATTACCCCGTGAAGATTGCTGCTGCTGTTATTGTACAGGATTTTGAGGGCAGCCGTTTTGAAAAAAGTTTGTCATCTCCTGCTGACTCGTTCTGAAAATTTTGTTATATTCAATGTATCACGGTTGACTAGAGGAGTGCAAAATGGCGGATGCGCAGTTATCCTTTGCGCCGGTAACCCCCGACACCTGGCCGGATTTTGAAACGCTGTTCGGCGCCAACGGCGCCTGCGCCGGGTGCTGGTGCATGTGGTGGCGGCTCTCGCGCGCGGAGTGGACGCGCAACCAGTACGAGGGCAACCGCCAGGCCATGCGCGCGCTGGTCGAAGCGGGGCACGTGCCCGGGCTGCTGGCTTACCGCGACGGCGTTCCCGTGGGCTGGTGCTCGGTGGCGCCGCGCGAGGAATTTCCGGTGCTGGACCGCTCGCGCCCACTGCAGCGTGTGGATGACCAGCCGGTGTGGTCAATCGTGTGCTTTTACATCAAGCCCAAACAACGCCGCGGCGGGCTGTCCCGCGCGCTGATCGAGGCCGCACTGGATTGGGCGCGCCGCAACGGCGCGGCCATCGTCGAAGCCTATCCGGTGGACAAGGCCGAAAAATTCTCCTCCGGCGGCGCTTACACCGGGGTGGCGTCCACCTTCCGCAGCGCCGGTTTTGTGGAAGTGGCGCGCCGCAGCCCAACCCGCCCGGTGATGCGCTACGAATTTGTGAAAGGGTAAACCACCATGGACGAGGCAGTGCGGGAGCAGTTTTTTGAGGCGGTGATGCGCGGGCGGCTGGGGCAGGTGCGCGCGCTGGTCAGGCAGCACCCCGATTTGCTATCCGCGCGCAACGCCAATGGGCTTTCCGGCGTGCTGACGGCGCTCTATTACCGCGAGCCTGAGATCGCCGAGCTGTTGCTGCATTTGGGCGCGCCACTGGATTTCTTCGAGGCTGCGGCGATGGGCGATGTGGATCGGCTGGAAAAGATGCTCGAGGCGCAGCCTGACCTGCTGGAGAGCTTCTCCCCCGACGGTTTTCAGGCGCTGCACCTGGCGGCATTCTTCGGCCACGCCGGAGTGGTGCGGCTGCTGGCCGAACGCGGCGCGCACGCCAGCACCTACTCGCGCAACGGTTTTGGCGTGATGCCGCTGCACTCCGCCGTGGCCGGCCGGCACCTGGACGCGGCGCGCGTGCTGCTGGAGCACGGCGCCGACCCCAATGCGGTGCAGTCGGAGGACTTCACCCCGCTGATGGCCGCCGCGCAGAACGGCATGGCCGATATGGTGACCCTGCTGCTCAGCTTCGGCGCCGATCCTCACCGTCGCACCCGCGACGGCCGCACCCCCGGCGACATCGCCCGCGAGAAGGGGTTTACGGATTTAGGGTTGTAAGCCGCCGTGCTGATCTTGCTGCGAGGAATTGAACCGCGAAGAAGCGAAGAGCGCGAAGGAAACGCGAAGATTTTCTTAAAATCTTTCTTCGCGTTTCATTCGCGCTCTTCACGCCTTATCACCCTGCGGGTCGCGGTGAATCGGATGGTCTTGAGTTACCCTATAAACAAAAAGAGACGCGAGGTGCGTCTCTGTGGGGTGGTGTGCCGAAGGTGGGAATCGAACCCACACTCCTTACGGAACACGATTTTGAGTCGTGCGCGTCTGCCTGTTCCGCCACTTCGGCCGGTTTAAGGTATACTGAGGTTGCTCAACATGCCAAAAAACGTATGTTGAGTATATCCACAAATCTGCGAAGGGTCAAGGTACGAGCGATCGATGCGTTTAGGAATTATTGGACTCCCACAGTCTGGAAAAACCACGCTGTTTAATGCCCTCACCCGCGGCACACAGCCCACCGGCATCCCCGGGCGCATGGAAGTGCATACCGCGGTGGTAGACGTGCCCGACCCGCGCGTGGATACGCTATCGGCCATGTTTAAGCCCAAGAAGACCATTTACGCCAAAGTCACCTACGCCGATATCGCCGGGTTGGACGGCAGCGCCGCCAAGAGCGGCATCTCCGGCACGCTGCTCAACCAGTTGACGCAGATGGACGGCTTCATCCACGTGGTCCGCGTGTTCGAGGACGAGAACGTGGCCCACCCCGGCGGCAGCATCGACCCGGCGCGCGACGTAGCGGCCATGGACAGCGAGTTTGTGCTCAACGACCTGATTGCCGTGGAGCGCAAGCAGGAGCGCCTGGTGGAAGAGCGCAAAAAGGGCGCCGGCCGCGACAAGGCCACCATCGAGCGGGAGGCGGCCCTGTTCGACCGGCTGCACGAGGCGCTGGCGCAGGAGATCCCGCTGCGCGACGTGTTCCTTTCGGCTGAAGAAGAGAAAATCCTCTCCGGGTTTGGCTTTCTCAGCCGCAAGCCGGTGCTAATCGTCTTCAACCTGTCGGAAGGCCAGCCGGAAGTGACGATGGATTACCCCCACCAGCACAGCCAGCTCGTATCGCTGATGGGCAAGCTGGAAATGGATATCGCCCAGCTTCCGCCGGAGGAAATGGGCATGTTCCTGGAAGAGTACGGCATCCAGGAGCCGAGCCTGAACCGCATGATCCGCCTGTCGTACGATCTGCTGGGGCTGATGTCGTTCTTCACCGTCGGCCCGGACGAAGTCCGCGCCTGGACGGTGCACCGCGGCGCCACCGCCCCCGAAGCCGCCGGCGAGATCCACACCGACCTGCAGAAGGGCTTTATCCGCGCCGAGGTAGTGTCGTACAACGACCTGACCACCCTGGGCGGGATGAACGAAGTCAAGCACGCGGGCAAGTTCAAGGTCGAAGGCAAGGAATACATCGTCAAAGACGGCGATGTGCTGAATATCCGCTTTGCGATCTAGAGAATTGTTAATATACACATGACAACCTGCGGGGAGGCTAAGCCTCCCCGCAGGTTGTCATGTGTATATTAACAATTTTACTTTCGCAGCTCGTCCTCGAAGTCCTTCAGATCCACGCGCGAGGTCATGTCCATGCTTAGGGGGGTGACGGACACTACCTTATCGAACAGCAGGGCGTAGATGTCGGAATCCGAACTGATGTCGCCGCGCTTCACGTCGACCTTGAAGCCGAACGCGCCTTCGTCTTCCCAACTACCCTTGCGCGCGACCGCGGGGCGGTAGTAACGGTGGCGCGCCAGCCGGGTGATGCGCCAGGGAGTCTCGGGCGTGGCGTCGGCGGGCACTTCCACCTTGAGCAGATCCACATCCGGGGGCATTTTGTGCTCCAGCATTATTTGGGCGATCAGGCGGGTGAAATGCGCCGCGGCGCGGAAATCCACCTGGGTGGAGTAGTTGAAGAAATCGTCGCTGGTGAGCTGGAGCGACACTGCCATCGAGGGGATGCCCAGCGATGCGCCTTCCATGGCCGCGCCGACCGTGCCGGAAATGGTGATGATATCGCCCACGTTCTCGCCGTAGTTGATGCCTGAAACCACCAGGTCGGGCGGGTTGTCGGCCATGATCTCCAGCACGGCGTGCATCACCGTCTGCGCCGGGGTGCCGCCCACGGCGTAGGCCTGCCAGTCCTGGTTGCCGATGCGTAAGGTATTGGAATGGATGCGCCCATCCGAGGTGAGCAGCATGCTGCGCCCGGTGGAGGAGGCCTGGTCGCGTGGGGCGGCCAGGGTGACAAAGCCCAGCGTGGAGAGCGCCTCGGCGGCGGCCCAAATGCCCGGCGACTGGATCCCGTCGTCGTTGGTCAACAAGATTTGATAGCGTCCGTCTTTCATAGACGAAATTGTAGCACGACTCAGCCAGAACAATACTGGACATGGTGACTTAAGGGTTTTGGGACTCCACCGCGAAGGACGCGAAGAGCGCGAAGATAACGCGAAGCTATTTTAATACGTTTCCTTCGCGTTCTTCGCGTCCTTCGCGGTGAATCGCAATACCCGAAAGACAATTATGTTTATGGAAATTCCGGGTAGAGCGCGTGCATCAGGTCGATCGTGGCGGCGTCGGGGGCCTGCAGCCACAGGGTCTGGCTGCCGGAGAGGTAAATGCAGCTCACCTGGCCGCCGTTTTCCCAGCACTCCCCGCTGATGTTGTCCAGCCGCGCGCCGCGGTAGCGGTCGTTCATGTGCTGGAACAGCACAGGGAAGAACTCGCCGGCTTCCTTCTCATCGTCCCAGGCCCAGTGAACGGCCAGCGCGGTGGCCCCGCTGGGCGCGTGCTGGAGCACCTGCAGGCTGTCGCCGCCCCAGCCGGCAGCGGCTGCCGCCGCGCGCTCGGGGTCGATCTGCGCGCCGGGGTCGGCGCCAAAGGCCAGCACCAGATAGGTGTACCACTCACCCAGCACATTCTGACGCACGATCTGCCAGTCTGCGCCCAGGGTAGATTGCAGCGGGCGTCCCGGCACAGGCAGTTCGCCTTCGCCGGCCACGTACTTGCGCGGGTGCATGATCTGCTCGCTGGTCTGCGGCGGGTTGGCGTAGGCCTTGTTCACGTTGGCCCAGCCGCCCAGGTTGTAGAGATAGTTGATGAACTTCAACCCGCGCTCGCTGCCAAACAGGTTATTCTCGGTGGCGAACGGCGGGGGATTATTCTCAGTCAGCGCCAGCGCCGGCGGGCGGAAGAGCAGGATGTCGCGGTAATCGTTGTTATCCGAATACTTCCGCCACCACTCGGTCATCAGCAACTGCGCGTCGCCCTCCACCAGCGCCGCCAGCGCCAGGCACGGCTCGCTGTTGGCGGCGCAGTCCGGGCTGGTGATGGCCTGGGCGGTCTGGTAATTCTGGTCGAGTAGGGCGTGGGTAAAAGTATGCGCGTAGATATAACTCTCCACTGCCCCAAAGCGCAGCCCCATCACATAAATCTCGCGCCCGTCCAGCGTGTAAAAGCCGCCCAGCCCGTCGACCTTGCGGTTGAGCAGATTGGTGATGGTGTCGTAATTGGGCGCGGCCAGCCCCAGCGCGGCCAGCGTCAGGCGCTCGCGCTCGCTTTCGGCCAGGAAGTCGGCGGTCACGTACTGGCTGCGCAGGTAGCGGTCGGCGCGGTCGCGCGAGACGATCTTGAGTGGCACGTCGGCCTGCGCCACCGGCAGCCCGCGCAGCGTGGCGACCTCCTGCTGGATGCGCTCGCGCTGCTGCTGCACCACCGGGCCCAGGGGGACGAAGGTTTCGGTCGGCGCGATGGTGGCGCTGGGGCGCGGGGTGGCGCTCGGCTCGGCGGTGGGCTGGACTGCGGCGACGTCTGGAGCGCCCGGCGTGGATGTCGCTTCCACAGCCGGCGTGAGCGAGGACAGCACGGCGCTTTCGACCTCGGCCAGCGCCTCGCCGGCCGCGTTGGTGAGCTGGCGCAGCAGCACGGTGGTAGAAATACCGCAGGCCAGTACCAGCACCACGGCAAGCCCGGCCAGTATGGGAAGCCGGCGCTTGCGTCCGGCCTTGGCGGCGGGCTTGCCCTTTACCGGCGGCGGCAGCGGGTCCGGCGCGGGTTCAGCCGGCACGGGCTTCGCCGGTTTGGGTGGCGCGGCCTGGGCGCGGGGCGGCTCGGCGGCCGGGGGCGGGGCGGGCGTCTCCAGCTCGGCCAGCGCGCGCTGCGCGGCGGCGTTTGCGGGGTCAATGCGCAGCACCTGGCGCAGGCAGTCGGCGCGTTCGGCGGGCGTATCGACCGTGGCAGCCAGCCACATCCACGCCAGCGCGTCATTCACATCCTGCTGGACGGCCTGCTGCAGCAGCCGGCGCGCCTGGGGTTTATTGCCGCTTTTGAGTGCCTTGATACCTTGCTGGGTAAAGTCGTTCACGCCGGTGCTCCGGGTTGCGGTGATGGATGTACGCTGAACCCCGTTAAAGGGTGAAGTACCCTGAGCCTGTCGAAGGGTATGGGTGCGTCGCGCTTTTTCATCCTAACATAAAAGCCCGGGGGAATCGTTTACAGATTCGAAAAGGAGACCATGCGTGCATCCATTTGTTCAGCAGACGAAATATCTTTGCAAAAAGAGAGTATCGTGGTGAAATAGTAGGTATTCCTTCGATACTACGTTTTCGAAATCATATAGATGTAGATATAACGTCGCAGTCATCATCAAAGGTGTTTTCTTATGAAGAGGCCAAAATCGGATGCCGTACACTTTTTTGTAGATGAGTCAGGCGATCCAACTTTTTATGATCGCAAGGGCAACTTAATCGTAGGGCAAGAAGGTTGTTCATCGTTGCTGATCCTTGGATTGGTGGAAATCAATAATCCTACCCCGGTTCGCCAGGCTATTATGAAGCTGCAATCGGAAATCATCGCCGATTCTTACTTTTCTGATATTCCATCAATCCAGAGAACGAAGATTGCATTTCACGCAAAAGACGACATTCCCGAAGTGCGGTATCAATTCTATAAGTTACTTTCCGAATTGGACTTTCAGGCTCAGTTTATCGTTGCCAGGAAAATTGAACGAGTTTTTCGTAACAACTTTCACTCTGATGAAAACGAGTTTTACGATCATCTCGTAACGCGTTTGTTTGATGGAAAACTGCACAAACATGCGCAAAATTTGATTTTTTTCGCAAAGAGGGGTTCAAGAAGTCGACAGGCCCCTCTTGAAAGCGCGATTGAAAAAAGTATTCGTATATTTGAAAACAAATGGGGTACAACCGTAAACACAAAAACAACGATCCAGGCTCAATCTCCTGCTGGTGAGTGTTGCCTAAGCATCGTTGATTATATGAATTGGGCTGTTTTTCGGGCGTTTACACGAAATGAGATGCGTTTCTTTGAAACCATCCGCGATAAAGTAAGCCTTCTGATCGACTTGTACGATACCGCAAACTACCCCCATAGTTGGTATACAAAAAAGAATCCGTTTCACGTAAATAAAATCACCCCTCTGTAGCTAGACCCGTTTACCGGGCGCACGGCATGCGAAGCCGACTTTTGCATACAGAGGAGTGATTATGTCTGCTACTATTATATATAAGGTTGTATCGATAGTCAATAGAATGTTTTGGGTGTGTTCGTCCCAAGAACGGTTGGCGAAATCGGGAAAATCGGCTGAAGCGGTAAT
>CALDSL010000595.1 GCA_937920255.1 uncultured Anaerolineaceae bacterium
ATTTTGGCCTGGTAAAGCTGCTCGCGCCGGGCGAGGTGACCATCACCGTGCTGCAAGGTCAGGGTACCGCCCTGTACACGCCGCTGGAGCAGTACGGCGGCGACAGCGGCCACACCGACGCACGCAGTGATATCTATGCGTTTGGGGCCACGCTCTACCATCTGTTGACCAATAAAGCCCCGCTCGATGCGCGCGAGCGTTTCCTTGAACCGGACGCATTTGTGCTGGTGCGGCAGATCAATCCCGAGGTGAACGCGCGCACCGAACGCGCCATCGACTGGGCCATGAGCCTGCACCCAGATGAGCGCCCGGATTCAGTCGAAATCTTCCGCGAATCGCTGCTGGGCGACCGCGAGTTTGTGCGCACCCCGCTCAACCGCCCCACCCGCCCGGGCGATCTGCTGTCCGCGCCGCTGGAGCGCCTGCTGTTGTGGGTAGCGGCAGTGCTGACGATTATCAGCCTGTTGGTGACTTTGGCCCGGTAGACGAGCGCGGTCCGGTGGCGCTTTTGGGGCCGGTCGGGCGCTCGGGCATCGAGCGGGCGCGCCGCTCCATCAACCGCCGCCAGAAGAAGCCCACCCAAAAGCCGATCACAACCCCCAGCAAGGTGATCGAGAGCACATTGCCGGTGACCAACTGGCGCGCCAGGTCTTCGTCGATCAGGCGCTGCATGGCCAGCACCAGATAGGCGATCAGGCCGCCGGCTGCCGCCAGCATGGCAGTACGGTAGCGCCAGCGGATATTCAAACGCCAGGTGCTCAGGAAAACCACCGCCGCCGAGCTCCAGGTGAGCAGCATCGAGAACAGCCAATCCTGCGCCATCGGCCGTGCCGGCGGCGGGATGACCGGAATGGCGGTCGGCGTGACGGTGGGGGTGGGCGTCTCGGTCGGCGTGGGCGTCATGCTTGGCTCCACGGTAGGCGCGATCGCGGTGATCATGCCGCCGGCGGTATCCAGCCGCAGCAGATCGGAAGTCGTTGCCGGGTCGCTGGCAGCGCTGATTTCGAGCAGCCCTTCGCTGGTGATGCGGTAGACGGCGCGCGCAACGCCGCGCGAGGTGGTCGCTTCAATCTGCTGCACCGTCCCGGTCTCACCACCGACCATGAAAACAAAGCGTACCACGGTTCCATCGGGTACCAGATTGCCGTTGCGGTCAAAGATCTCATCCGTGCGCAGCGGTAGAACGTCGCCCACGCGGAAAACGGGGACGTCGGTTGGCATGGGGGTGGCCGTGCCTTCGCCTACCGGCTCCGGTTCGGGAATATCCAGCGCCAAACCGATGACCTGATTCGGGTCCGGCGACGTGGCCGCGATCAAATCATATCCCACGCCCGGAATTTGCACCGGCGAGTTGCCCTCGGGCGACAGCTCCTGGAACAGGACGCGCGCGGCTACATCCAGAAATGCCGGGGCTTTGCTGAACAGGCCGTAGTAAGCGGTCAGCTTGGAGATATCGGTCGCGTCGAGATAGTAGGGGGCGTCGAATGAGAACGCGATCACGCGTTTATTGAGGATCAGGTCTGGCCGTTCCGAAAGGAAGCGCTGGACGGCCATGGTCTCCGGCAGACCGCGGTCTGTCTTGAGCAAGCTCAACACAATCCACGTTGCCTGGCGCAGATCCGCCTCCAGGGTCGAGCCTTCAGGGCTGGTGCCGTTGAGCAGGTTCAAAAGATCGGCGCTGGAGTAGGAGGACAGCCGGCTGTTATACACCTGCCCGCCCGCGTCCACGCCATAGAGCCGGTTGACCGCTTTTTGCAGCCCATCCACCGCAAGCACCACCTGCTCGGGGCAGCGCGTGCACTGGCGCCCGGCGAGCGTGTCGCTGATAAAGACAATGCGTTCATTCAAACCCGGCGGCCTGGGAAGCACCGTTTCCATGTCGGCCGCGTCCGGGCTGATCAGTGTTACGGCCTGGCGGGCGATTTCAAACGTCAATTCCTGTGAATCGCCAATCCTGGAAAGGTCGGTGTTTTTGGGCACCACCTGATCCAGCACGAAGTTGGGGTACAACTCATACTTGAGCGTCAGCAGCCGCTCCACCGAAGCGTCCACCCGCTCGGCAAACGCACGGTCTTCGCGGTATTTTTGCTCGAACGAAGCCAGCGTGCGCGCCAGCGAATTGAGTTCATCTTCCGTCGGGTCGGCCACAAAGCGGTTAACGTACAGCAGGTCGTTGCCAGCCATAAACGCGTTGCGCGCCACCTGGCGCGGGTCATACACCTGCCCGGTGGTTTCATAAAAGCGGCGCAGCGCCGTGCTGCCCAGGTCATCGCTCACCAGAACGCCGCCGTTAGCCCGCCACACGGAAAGCTCCGGCAGTTGCAGCATCTGATCCAGCGCGGCCGGGTCAAAGCTCACCGGGCGGGTGGTGGCGCGAATATTACCCTGCAGGCCCTGGTAGCGGATATGCGAGACCAGCAGGCCGTCGGCCACAGCCTGTGCTTCGGCCGCGCTGCTGGTGACCGCGAAAAACGGCGCCAGTTCAATCTGCTTCAGCTGTTCCAGCGACTTGCGCACGGTGGCAACTTCCTCTTCGGTCGAGCGGTCTGAACCGCCGCGGCCGGGGAAATGCCGGGGAATAACCGCCATGCGCCCGCTGCTGCCCTCGTGCAAACCCTGGATATAAGCCTGACCCATCAGGCCCACCCAATACGGGTCGCCGCCAAAACTGCGCGTGGAAAGATCATCGCTGTCTTCAGTCGGCAGGGTATCGAGCACGTCCAGCGAAGGCCCAAAGAACAGGTTGACGCCCAACTTGCCCAGTTCATCACCCATCACCGCGCCCACCTGCCGCGCCAATTCCGGCTGCCAGGTGGCGCCTATGGCCATCTGGTCGGGCAGTTGGGTCACCCCATTGATGATCTGGTCATACGGATAGCCCCCGCCTTCCTGCGACAGCGCGATGAAGAGAGGGATAAACCGGTTGTCAGTTTGCGATTCACCGGCCACGTTCAGCGCGGGCTGGCTGTAGGCCTCCCACGCCTGGGTTTGCAGGCTGGAGGTGGCGCTGTAAAAATCGGTCAGGGTCGAGCCTGGCTCGCTGAAGTTATCGTTGGCGGCGTTGAAAACCACCCCGCCGATATGGTATTTGGTGACCAGGTTGCTGATCACCGTACCTGGGCCTACGTCCTTACCCTGGAACGTAACCAGAAATAGCTGGCCTACCTTTTCCTGTGGCGTGAGCCGGGCGAGGAGCGCCTGTGCTTTCTGGTTGGCCACGGTTCCCTGGTACGCGCTGCCTGCCGAGCCTGTTCGGGCCGGAATAAAGGCGGCAACAAGCATGAATAAAGCCAGCAGCACGCGTGCACGGCGCATCAGGGTCCTCTACCTCCTCCTCGGCGTATGACCTCTATCATCGCTATAGGGTCATCCGTTATGATACCATCGACACCCCATGCCAGCAAGCGCCCGGCGCGTTCGGTTTCGTTCACCGTCCAGGCGATCACCCGCCGGCCGCGCGTGTGCTCGCGCCGCACGCTTTCCGGGGTGATATCGGTATGATAGGGCAGCAGCAGGCGCGGGGCGAACCAGCGCCCCACCCATCCGCGCGCCAGAGCGCCCAGCGCGCCCGCCCAGGCCAACTGCCCCACCGCCACGCCCGGCAGCGCCCGGCGCGCGCGGTACAGGTTGGTAGGGAAGAAGGAGGTCAGCACCACTTGATCTTGCAGCCCAAAGCGCCGCACCAGATCGGCTATGCGCACCGGCAGCGGATCAAAGGGGGAAGCATAGTTGGTAATTTCGATGTCCACCAGGCAGCGGCCGCCCACCTCTTCCAGCACTTCCTCGAGGGTGGGAATGTGCTCGCCGGCGAAGGACGGGTGGCACCAGCCGCCCGCGTCCAGCGCGCGCAGTTCGGCCAGGGTTTTCTCCCCTACCCTGCCGCTTCCGCCGGTCGTGCGGTCGACCGTCTGGTCGTGGATCACGACAATGCGCCCGTCGGCGCTCAGCTTGGCGTCCAGTTCGATGCCGTCCGCGCCCTGCTCCAGCGCCAGCCGGAAGGCGGCCAGGGTGTTTTCTGGCGCATAGGCCGAGGCGCCACGGTGCCCAAGCACCAGGGGGTACGCCAACTCGTCCAGCCGGCTCATAAGTCCACGAAATAGGAGTCGGCTGCCCGGTCGAGCAATTCGTTGGTCATGGCCGGCTCGGTATTGATGTAGCGGGCGACATCCAGAATCTGGTCGCACAGGTCGCGCGGGTGCGAAGCGCGCAGGTTGCGGTTGGCCTTGATGTAATATTCCTGCAGCAGATACGCAAGCCCCTGGTCGCTGTAGGCCACGCCCTTGGCGGTGCACAGGCGCTTGAAGATTTCGCGGTATTCCTCGTAGCTGGGATCGTCGATGCACACCTTGTGGCGCAGGCGGCGCAGGAAGGCCTCATCCACCAGCGTGCTGGGCGGTAGGTTGGTGGAAAAGATCACCAACACGTCAAACGGCACTTCAATTTTGCGCCCGGTGTGCAGCGCCAGGAAGTCGATGCGGTTTTCGAGCGGCACAATCCAGCGGTTGAGCAGATCGCGCGGCGAAACCTGCTGGCGTCCGAAGTCATCGATCAACAGGATGCCGCCGTTGGCTTTCATCTGGAACGGGGCTTCGTAGTATTTGAGCGTGTCATCAAACACCAGATCCAGGCCAGAGAGCGTCAGCTCGCCGCCGGTGACGATAAACGGGCGGCGCACGCGGATCCAGCGCGGGTCGCGGCGCGGATTGGCGCGCAGGCGGTCGGTGCTGCTTTCTTTGCTCTCCTCCGGCGCGGCCTGGTGGTTGACCGAATCGTAGACCTTGACCACCTGCCCGTCGATGTAGACCGCGTAGGGTATGTACATGGTGGTGGTGGAGGCCATCTGCCCGATGGCGCGCGCCACGCTGGTCTTGCCATTGCCGGGCGGGCCGTAGAGGAAGATCGACGTGTTGGAATTGACTGCCGGGCCTAAGCGCTGAAACGTCTTTTCGGAAAGGACCAGCGAGGCCAGCACCTGGCGCATGATGCGATTGGTGACGCTAAAACGGCCGCGCGTCTGGCTGCGAATGGCCTTGCTGTACACGTCCAGCGGTACGGGCGCCGGGCCGGCGTACTGGCAGCGGTCCAGCGCCTCGCGCGCCCGGGCGGTTCCGGCTCCGGTGATGGCGTACATATACGTCCCTTCGCCCAGACCCATCTGCCCGGAAGAACGCACCTCGAGCAGTTTTTCGCGTTTCAGGCTTTCCATCAACTGGTCGACCACGCCACCGAATGGCAGGCACAATTCTTCCGCCATGCGAAAACCGGTGATGTAGCCCTGGTAATAGATGATCTTTAACGCCAGGTCCTGCAGCCAGAGTAAAGAGAGCCCGGTTTCTTCAATTTTTGAGATGGGTGCGGGAACAAAGCCGCCGTTAGCAGAGGTCGGGATTGCGGTGCTGGTGGCAGTGGGGGTGGTCGTCATGCAGTCTCCATTGGGGTTCGCTGAACAGCGTTTTCATTATAGCACGCGCAAAACGCGCGGTTCCTTGCGAAAAAGTCAGGTGACCTTTATAATGCAAGTCCATGAACCTCACCGTCATCATACCCGTATACAACGAAAAACAGACCATCCAGGAAATCGTGCGCCGTGTGCGCGCAACGGGCATCCCGCGCGAGATATTGATTATCGACGACGGTTCGACCGACGGCACACGCGACATTCTGAAACAAATGGAAGGCGGCGAGTGCCTGCGCATCCTGTATCATCCCAAGAACGTTGGAAAAGGCGCGGCAGTTCGCACCGGTATCCAAAATGCGAGCGGTGATATTGTCCTGATCCAGGACGCGGACTTGGAGTACGACCCGCGCGATTACCCGGCGCTGCTCAAACCGCTGGAAGAAGGCATCGCCGATATCGTCTACGGCTCGCGCTTTTTGGGCGGCGCGCGGCGGCCGATTCTGTTCTGGAATATGGTCGCCAACAAGATTCTGACGCTGGTCACCAATATCCTTTACAACAACATTCTGAGCGATATGGAAACCGGTTACAAGATCTTTCGCCGCGAGCTGATCCTGCCCATCCCGCTGCACGCGCGCGGCTTCGAATTTGAACCAGAGTTCACCGCCAAAGTGCTCAAGCGCCACATGCGCATCTTCGAGGTGCCCATCACCTTTAACCCGCGCGAATACTCGCAGGGCAAGAAGATCCACGCCGGCGACGCATTTGTGGCGATGTGGACGCTGTTCAAATACCGCTTTTTCGACTAGCGCCTAATCCGGCGTACCCGCGGGCTTGAGATCGCGCACGTTGAGCTGCAAAAACACCCGTTCGTTGAAGTAATTGCGCTCGTAGGTGTACAGCAGGTCGATGCTTTCCGGCATCTCTTTCATCCAATGCCCCTGGCGGAAGGCGATTCCGTCAAACGTCACCCGGCCGTCTGAAACCGTCAGGCGCAGGTGGTTGTTTTCGGAGCCCACCGTCTTGCAGCGCACCACCCGCAGGTTGCGCGAACAGAACACGACTTCTGGGTTGCCTGACCCGGTCGGTTCCACGTAAGCCAGATCGTCCAGGATCACCGGGCGCAGGTCGATCAGCGATACTTCCATGTCGGCGTGCATTACCGGGCGCAGGTCGTGGCCCGATAGTTCGCGCTCGGCGATGCCGCGCAGCCGCTCGGTCAGCGCGGGCAGGTTTTCGTTGGCCACGGTAAAACCCGCGGCTTTGGCATGCCCGCCGTGGCGCACCAGCAGGTCGGCGCATTCATCCAGCGCCTGGGTGATGTGAAACTCATCAATGCTGCGGCAGGAAGCGCGCGTGAACTCCTCGCCCATGTACCCCACAATGGACGGGCGGTAGTAGCTTTCGGTCAGCCGCGCGGCTACCAGACCGACCAGGCCCTGGTTAAATTCATGGTCAAAGGCAAAGAAAATCGGGTCATGGGTCGCGCTGGCAATCAGCGCATCGGCCTGGGCGTGCATGGCGCGGGTCATTTCCTGGCGGCGCGTGTTCTGGTCGCATAACTGTTGCGCCAGTTTGCCGGAAACCATAATATCATCCGCCATGAGCAAATCCACCGAGGCCAACGCCGATTCGAGCCGGCCGGCAGCATTCAGCCGCGGGCCCAGCCCAAAACCGATGTCCGACGCGCGGCAGCGCTCGTGGTTCAACCCGGCGGCCTGGATCAACGAAAATAAGCCCACCCACCGCCCCTGGCGCATGGTCTCGATGCCGGCGCGCACCAGGGCGCGGTTTTCGCCCAGCAGCGGAACCACATCGGCCACCGTACCCAGCGCCACCAGGTCGAGCCAGTCTTCCACGCGCGCGCCGTCCACGGGACGCTGCGCCATCAGCGCCTGCGCCAGTTTATAGGCCAGCCCCACTCCCGCCAGGTTTTTATCCGGGTATTGGTCACCCGGCTGGCGCTGGCAAATCACCGCCACCGCGTTGGGAATTTCGCCCAGCGGAGAATGGTGATCAGTGATGATCATGTCCAGGCCAATCCCGGCGGCGTAATCCGCTTCATCCCAGGAGCGGATGCCGCAGTCCACCGTCAGCACCAGACGCACGCCCTCGTGGGCCAGCGCATCCAGGGCTTCCTTATTCAGGCCGTAGCCTTCGTCAAACCGGTTGGGGATATACGGCCGCGCGTCGCCGCCCAAGGCGCGTAGTACCTGGGTCATCAATACGGTGCTG
>CALDSL010000596.1 GCA_937920255.1 uncultured Anaerolineaceae bacterium
GCGCACCAGGCCCTCTTCCACCAATTCGTCCACAATGCGCATGACCGTCGGCAGGCTGACGTTCAATCGCGCGGCAATCATCGAGCGCGAAATCGGGCTTTGACGGCGGATCAGGTCAAGAATTGCCGACCGGTTGATGATACGCATTTCCGATGGCGTGATCGTACGCGCGATTCGCATGGGTTATCTCCTCACCGGCGTTGAAGCTGCCCATTATGCATAGATCGATGGAGATGTTGCTACACTTGAACGGCGTGCCTGAATCAAGTATAGCAACCTTGCGCAGATTGGCAAGCTGTTCCCGCCCCGTCAACTGCCTTGCAGGCCGAAGATCTCCATCAACAGCCCGCGCGCGCTGGATACTGCCCGCCCGCGGTGGCTCAGCCGGTTCTTCATCCCATCCGGCAGTTCCGCCATCGTTTGCCCCAGCGATGGGATGAAAAACACCGGGTCATACCCAAATCCGTTGGAGCCGCGTTCTTCCGTGGCAATCTCTCCCTGCACGCTGCCCTCACGGAACGCGATCTCCCCGCCGGGGACTATCACCGCCACCACGCAGCGGAAGCGCGCCGTCCACGGACGCGGCTTGCCGCTGGCGTGCAGGTTTTTTAGCAGGCGGGCGCGGCGGTCGGCGTCGGTGGCGCCCGGTTGGGGCGCGTAGCGCGCCGAATGCAGCCCCGGCGCGCCATCCAGCGCATCCACTTCCAGGCCCGAATCATCGGCCAGAGTCACCAGTCCGCTGGCCTGGCAGTACGCTGCGGCCTTCAGCGCGGCATTCTCAGCGTAAGTGCTGCCGGTCTCCTCCACACGCAGCCGAATGCCGATATCCGCCGGCAGCGCCAGCCGGATGGGGAGATCATCCAGCAGCGCGCCAATCTCCACCAACTTGCCCGGGTTGGTACTGGCAATTAGTAAGGTCTTTTCCATATTTTTATTATTTTTCTCATTTTAATCATAATAAGTTGACTTGCTTAAGCGCCTATGCTATAATCACACAGGGATTATATCTTAGTTAAGAAGTGTTAATTGCTGTGAGCAACCGTAACCCGCTACGATTTAACGTTGGATTTCTTCTTAATCAACCTGTCGGCACCAGCCGGGAATTCCATTTTGATTTTCCCAGCATTCGCCTGCAGCCCGATCTCGATGTTCGAGAGCTTCATGGAATCGTAAAAGCCAGCAAAACATCGCAAGGCATTTTTCTTCAGGCTGGCTTTGATGCAATTGTGACCGCGGAATGCGTGCGCTGTCTCGCGGAGTTCGACCAGAGCCTGCATACGGATTTTGAGGAGTTATTTGCATTTTCAGAACGTTCGGTTTCCGATTCCGATCTCGTCCTGCCGGAGGATGCGAACATTGATCTCGCGCCTTTACTGCGGGAATATCTGCTTGTAGAAATACCGATCAGCCCCTTGTGTCGAGAAGATTGCAAGGGTTTATGTACGATTTGTGGTGAAGACCTTAACCAGCGTGTCTGCGAGCACCAGTTGCAAGCAGATCACGATTAACAGGAGCAATTATTCGCGTTCTTGCACGATACCCCTGTATTGATACCGCGGCGCCGCGCAGGGGTGGCAGTCAAAGGTTTTTCATGCGGGGGGTCGCCTGAAATAACCGCATTGTCGATTATGTATGCAGAACTCATTATAAGCTATTCGTGCGAGAAGCCGATTGAGAAGCTGCTGTCAGGGTTTTCTGTGAGGAGGGTCAATTGGCAAATCCAGGAAGACGCAGAAAAAACACGGAAATCCTGAGCATGCTGCTGGAAAAAGCAGATGTCCAGGGTTACCTGACAACGGAAGATTTAATGGAAGTGTATCCTGATGCCAGCCAGGACTCCGACCATCTCGAGGCGATTGTTCTGGCGCTGCGCCGCAGGGGCGTGGAGTTTCTGGATCAGGATAGTGAGCCGGTTTTTACCGATGAAGATGACAGTGTCACCCCCAGTGACATGAACCCGTATGCCAACCTCGATCCCATATCGAGCGATGACACCATCGGGTTGTATCTCAAAGAAATGTCGCGCGTCCCGCTCCTATCGGTCGAGGAAGAGCTGGACCTGGCCAAGAAGATCGAGCGCGGGCGCATGGCCAAAGTGCAGATCGAGCGCGCCAACGGCAAATTAACCCTGGAAAAACGCTCCGAACTGGAGCTGGATATCGCCGAAGGCGTGCGCGGCCGCGAGCACCTGATCAAGGCCAACACGCGCCTGGTGGTCAGCATCGCCAAGCGCTACATCGGTTCCGGCGTGCCATTCCTCGATCTGATCCAGGAAGGCAACCTGGGCCTGATGAAGGCCGTCGAAAAATACGAATACCAGCGCGGTTTCCGCTTCTCCACCTACGCCACCTGGTGGATCCGGCAGACCATCACCCGCTCCATTGCCGATCAGGGCCGCACCATCCGCGTGCCGGTCCACATGGTCGACCGCATCCGCCAGCTCTACAAGCTGACCCACGAGATGGAGCAGAAGCTGGGGCGCATCCCGTCCAGCGAAGAATTGGGTGACGCCATCGGCACCAGCGCCGAAAAGGTGGACTGGATGATGCGCGTCTCATGGCTGCCGCTGTCGCTCGAAAGCCCGGTCAACGACGAGGACGACTCGGAACTGGGCATGTTCGTCGAGGACGAGGTCACCCCCACCCCTATGCAGAGCGCCTATTCCAACCTGCTGCGCGAAAAGATCGAAGACGTGCTCTCCACCCTGCCCCCGCGCGAGGCGCGCATTCTGCGCCTGCGCTTCGGGCTGGATAACGGCCATACCTATACCCTCGAAGAAGTCGGGCAGAAGTTTGGTCTCACCCGCGAGCGCATCCGCCAGATCGAAAGCAAAGCCCTGCGCCGGCTGCGGCACCCCCGCCGGGCGCGGCAGTTGAAGGATTATGTCTAGAAAAAATTCGGGCGGCTCCCTGAGCCGCCCGAATTTTTTATTTCGCCTTGCGCCCGCCATCCGCGTGGGCGGATTGGCGCTGCAGCCACCAGCGGTAGCTCTCGATTGCCGGGAGCCGTCCGGTGAGAAAATCGCTCAACCCCTGCGCCACCGCCCCGGCCTGCTCCTGGATCAGCATGTGCCCGGCGCGCGGGAACATCTGCAGTTCCGCCGCCGGCAGCGTGTTCGCCAGGAAATGCGCGTACGCCAGCGGCGTGATGCGGTCGTCGGTTCCGCACGCCACCCACGCCGGCGCCTGGATCTGCCCCACCATCTCGCGCAGGTCAAAGTTGGAGCACGCCAGCCAGTCGGCCAGCAGCAGGCTCGGGCGCACATCGCGCAGGCCGCGCATCACCTGGCCCACCAGCGTCGGGTCGGTATACGGGCTGAACGACAGCGCTTCCAGCTTGCGCAGCCCGCACGAGGCTGTCACCGGGTTGGACAGTTCCTGCAGCAGATCGCTTTCCACGCCCATGTAGGCGCCCGTGGCAATCAGCCCCAGCCCGGCCACCTGGCGCGGATACTTGAGCGCAATGGTCAGCGCCACCGCGCCGCCCAGCGAATGCCCCACCAGCACGCATTCCGGCAGGCCCAGTTGTGCCAGCAGGTTATGCACCTGGTCGGCATAGGCCGGGATGGATTGCTGCCCCGCCCCGCGCGATTTTCCATGCCCGGGCAGGTCCACGGCGATAACGCGCTGGCCGGCCAGGCGTCGAATTTCCACCGGCCAGGTGAGATTCGAACCACCCGCTCCGTGGATCAATACCACGGGCGCCAACTCGCTTTTCCCCCCCTCGTAAACCGAATAGTAGATACCGGTTTCTTCGGGCATCAATTCTCTTTCATTGCTTCAGGTTGATATTTTATTATAGCAGGAAACAACCC
>CALDSL010000597.1 GCA_937920255.1 uncultured Anaerolineaceae bacterium
TGATCACCGGGGCGTCATCGGGGATTGGCGCGGCGGCGGCCAAGCGGCTGGCGCGCGAGGGGCTGGCGGTGGCGCTGGTCGCCCGCCGCGCCGACCGGCTGCAGGCGCTGGCCGGTGAAATCTGCGCGCAGGGCGGGCGCGCGCTGGCCTTCCCGTGCGACCTGAGCTGCGAGCGCGAGCGCGCCGTATTATATGAAAACGTGCTGGCCCGCCTTGGCCGGGTGGATGTGCTGTTCAACAACGCCGGGGTGGGCTGGTATGGCTACTTCCAGCGCATGCCATGGCCGCTGGCCTCCGAGCTGGTGGAGATCAACGTCACCGCCGTGGCGCACCTCACCTGCCTGTTTCTGGCGCACATGCGCCAGCGCGGCAGCGGCCACATCATCAACATGGGCTCGCTCACCGGCGCGCTGCCGGTGCAGGGCTCGGTAATGTACGGCGCCAGCAAGGCGTTTGGCGAATCATTCACCAACGCGCTGCACCGCGAGCTGGCCGGCACAAAGATCCATGCCAGCGTCATCCGCGCCACCGGCATCCGCACCGAGTTTTTTGATACGGTCAGCGCGCGCGAGGGCGGGCAGCGCTTGCCGGGCTGGGCCTTCGCGGTGGAGGTGGATCAGGTCGTGGATGCGCTGTGGTCGCTGCTGCGCCGGCCGCGGCGCATCGTGTTTGTGCCGTGGACGATGCGCTTCGTGCCCTGGGCTGAAGTGCTGGCCGGGTGGGTCATGGACCGGGTCGGCCCGGTGCTGCTCAGGCGCGGGGAGTAGCCGGCGCGTGCAGCGCGGCGGCCACCGCGCGGATGTGCGCCGGGGTGCTGCCGCAGCACCCGCCAAAGATCTTCACGCGCTGCTCCGCGAACAGGTGCGCCCATTCAGCCATCACTTCCGGGGTCACATCGTAGACCGACTGGTCACCTTCCATGCGCGGCAGCCCGGCGTTGGGCTTGGCCATCAGCACCGCTTCTGGCACGGCCTGGCGCATCTCCTGGATTGCCGCCAGCGTCTCAGACAGGGTGCGACCGCAGTTGGCGCCTACGGCAGCCACACCCAGCGCCCACAATTCTTTGGCCGCCGCCGACGGGCGCACGCCCATCATCGTGCGACCGCGGGTGTCAAAGCTCAGCGTCACCAGCACGGGAAGGTCCGTCACCTGGCGCGCGCCTTCCAGCGCGGCCTTGGCCTCGTTCAGGTCGCTCATGGTTTCGATCAGGATCGCGTCCACCCCGCCCGCGGCCAGCGCCCCGGCCTGCTCGGCGAAGGCGCGCACGGCGTCAGCGTAGGAAAGCGTGCCGTAGGGCTCGAGCAAGACGCCGGTGGGTCCCAGGTCGCCGAAGACGTACTGCCCCTGCCCGGCGCTCTGCCGCGCCAGCGCGGCGGCGGCTTTGTTGATCTGCACTGTCTTCCCGCCCAGGTCGTCGCGCTCAAGGCGCAGCCGGCTGCCGCCAAACGTGTTGGTGAGGATGATATCCGCCCCGGCATCGAGGTACGAGCGGTGCAGCCGCAGGATGCCGTCGGGATATTCCAGGTTCCAGCGTTCGGGTGCCGCGCCAGCCGGCAGCCCGGCGCGCTGCAGTTGCGTCCCGGTGGCGCCATCGGCGACGAGAATGCCCGGCAGGGCGAGTTGTTCCAGGAAAGAAGGCATGTGGTACCTCTCAGCAGGGTGGGTTGCTGCAATTCTAGCACAGTAACTACTCAGCCAGGGGTGGATAGTGGTGTTTTGTTGTTTCTTTTTTGCGCGTAGCGCAAAAAAGAAACAACAAAACACCACTATCCACCTCTCCAACCTGAGCCGTTATGAATCAAAAAGACCGGCGGGGCCGGTCTTTTGGGTGGAAAGGTTGGATCAGGCGGGTTGGAGCGCGTCCGCCAGTTCGGCGTACAGCGCAGGGCCCAGGGCCTGGTATCGTTCTTCGGCGTCAAGGCCCAACGCCAGCGCCAGGTCCGACAGCAGCAGGCCAACGCTGGCCTCCACATCCAGCAGGCTGCCGGATGTGTTCTCCTGCCACTCGCGCCGCAGACCGGCCAGGGCAGCAACAACGTGCTCGCGCGTGCATTCCTCGCGCTGCAAGGTTTGGTACATAATGGGTTCCTCTTTCAAACGGTAAGGGTTACCGTAACAGGTATGGGGTATGATAACGGCAAAGTATTATTATAATGACTATATTTTGTATGAAAATTGTAATAAATCAGTAATTATGACGATAAATGTCATATTTACTGGCGCTCGCTGATCAGGTCTGGTAGCGTTTTTGCAAGGTCAATTCGTTGTTCCCATCATCTGTCACCCGGTAGGAAATTGAATCGACCATCGCGCGCATCAGCAGAACGCCCATCCCGCCCGCGGCGCGCTCCTCGGGCGGGCGGTCTTTTTTGGCGGGCGGAAGCTGGGTCGGGTCAAACAGCGGCGCCTGGTCGGTCAGCCGCGCGGTGATCGTGCCGCCGTCGCAGACCAGTTCCAGTCGGATCGATCCCGGTTGGCTCTGGTAGCCGTGCGTGATGATATTGCAGGCGGCCTCATCCACTGCCTGAACGACATCATCGCTGATGCTGGTGGGTACACCGTCAGCGCGCAACCTGGCGCTGATGAAATCGCGCAAAACGGCAAGATTTTCCCGCGCGGCTTGGACCGTCAGGCCGGCTTGCATCGGTTAAAAAGTTGCGATTGCGTTTTCGCGATCGCTGTAGATATCCAGGTACAGATCCATCCCGGTGGTTTCGAGCACCTTGCTCACCGGCGCGCTCACGTTCACCAGTTTCACGTGCGGCGATTTGTGCCCGGCAATCGGCGTCTCGCCCGTATCGCGCAGCCAGTCATAGATCTGGCTCAGGGCGCGCACGCCATAGCTGCTGATGTAGTTGACCCCGGCCATATCCAGCAAAACGTTGCGCGCTCCGGCCTGGATGCTGGCCTGCACCTGATTTTGCAACTGGTCATAGGTTTGCGCGTCAATATCGCCCCGGATGGTGAAGATGGTCACCGGAACGCGGCCCTGCTGCTGGTAAACCTCAATTTCCATGCCAACCTCCTGTCGTCCAAATGCGACGAAACCGGTAACTCTTTACCCAATTGGTAATATTTATTCTAGCACACAGTTCGGCCGCTGTTCTTCCATTTCGTTGTACGATTAACCCATGGCGGAGACGTCCCTCTTGCTGGATTACACCCGCGGCGCAGCCGAAATTTTGCGGCGCTGTGTCGCGCTGTACAACGGCGGCGAAACGGTTTTTTACCGGGTCATGGCGGTGGAACTGCGCCTGCTGCTGTGCGATACCACCC
>CALDSL010000598.1 GCA_937920255.1 uncultured Anaerolineaceae bacterium
AACAGGGATTATGGAACGAACCGTACCGAGCACAGCCTCTGAAGAAATCGAATTGTTTTTGCGCACGCTGTATTCACTGCTGCGCTCCACCACCGAAGTGCAGATCCGCACGCTGGAAGAAGTGCACGCGGGCATGAACTCGCTCCTGCACCCCGACGCGCGCAGCCAGTATCCGGATATGTCAGCGTTTATCTACAGCATCCTTCGCCTGCCAGCGGTGATCTCCAACGTGCGTTCGGTGGTGTTGGGCCAGAGCAGCGAAAGCTTCTTCAAGCACGGCTACGGTACGGTGGACGACTGGCAGCGCCTGAGCGCGCCGGCCCGCCGCCGCCGCTATTATTACAACGGCTCCGACACGCTCATCTGCTATATCGCCAGCCGCACCGACATCGAAGACCTGATCCCCACCCTGACCGCCTATCAGATCGAGTGGAACAAGATCCACTACCTGCTTCAATCCGCGCCGCGCGATTTCCGGCTGGAAACGGTGATGGAATCGCCTGAGGCGTACGAGAGCCTGGCGGAGATCCTCAACATCTCTCTGGACGATTTGAAACGGCTGCAAACCGTGTGGGGCAAGAACTTCCTGCCCATGCTGAAGGCCACGCGCGAACGCACATGTTCGCTGCGCATCCGCCTGTTGGGCGGTTCGATGATCGATTACTGGCGCGCAACCCGTATCTGGTGGGATAACATCGAAGCCGCCTGCTCGCAGCTCCTCACCCGCCCGGTGTATTTCGTCTCCAGCAACATGCACAGCTTGTCCAATCTGCTCTCGGGCTATGCGCTCGGCCAGCAAGGCAAGTTGGAGCGATTTATCCAAAAAGACACCGACGACGCGCTGTATGCCATCTGGAAAAGTATCCGTGAAGGCAAAGCCCCGGCCAGCATGGAAAACTTCATGTACTACGCCATGAAAGAATACCAATCCAGGGAAGCCGGGCGCGCCAGCGTTCAGGAACAACAGGAATACGAGCTTGCCCACGGCATCCAACGCGTGGCCAGCGAACATTCTTTCGATGTCGACGCCCAGGTGATTGAGCTTTCCCGGCTTGACCCGCAGCACATGGACCCGCGTATCCGCACCGAGCCGGTCACCGGCGCGCCCGAAGACCTGGCCTTTCTGGCGCAATCAGACGCGATCATTCTCAACATCGATTATCCCCTGGGTCTGGCCGCGTACAACATCCTGGCCAAGGTGGCAGAGTACGTCAACCCGATCCTGGGCGTGTACGTGATGGGCAAAGCCGCCACGCTCAACGGCGTACTGGGCGATGTGATGATCCCCAACGTGGTGCAGGACGAGCACTCGCAGAACACCTACCTGTTCCAGAATGTGTTTTCCGCCGCGGAGGTTTCGCCGTACCTGACGTTTGGCACGGTGCTGGATAACCAGAAAGCCGTCAGCGTGTTTGGCACGTTCCTGCAGAATGCCAAAATCATGGATGTGTTTTACCGGGAAGGTTTCACGGATTTGGAAATGGAAGCCGGCCCGTACTTATCCGCGATTTATGAGATGTTCCGGCCCAAGCAGCACCCGTACAACGAGATCGTCAATTTATACAATGTGCCATTCGATATTGGCATGATCCACTACGCATCCGACACGCCGCTCTCTAAGGGCAAGAATCTCGGTGCGGGAGCGCTGTCGTACTTCGGGCTGGATTCGACCTACGCTTCCAGTATTGCCATTCTGCGCCGCATCATTAAAATGGAACGCGAGCGCATTGGACAGAAGCAGTACGCGAGCTGACGCCGCGGAAACATCGCCATCCCCTCACACCCTGCGTGGGCCTGTACGTCTGCCCCGCGACTGATGAAAGATTGTCCCCAATGTTTGTTTTCCTGTCAAAATTTTTGCCGCTGCTGGTCTACCCGCTCGGGTTGGCCTCCATCGTACTGATCATCGCCCTGCTGGCGCGGCGCAGCCCGCGCTTCCGCACCAGCCTGATCGTGTTTGCCCTGGCGCTGCTGTGGCTGGGCGGAAACCGCTGGGTCGGTTACAGCCTGGCGCGTTCGCTGGAATGGCAGTATCTGCCGCCCGATAACCTGCAGCCAGAAGCGGTGATCGTGGTTCTGGGCGGCGGAACCGAGCCGCCGCTCTTTCCACGCACAGACGTTGAGGTCAACGCTGCCGGCGACCGCGTGCTGCACGCCGCCCGGCTATACCGCGACGGAAAAGCCCCGGCCGTGCTGGTCAGCGGTGGCACCGTCAGCTTCCTGGCCGAAGAAGAATATTCCCCTGCGCAGAACATGGCCGACCTGCTGATGCTGGCCGGCGTGCCCGAAGAGGCTATCTGGCTGCAGGGTAATTCCGAGAACACCCACGATGACGCCGAGCTCTCGGTGCAGATACTCAAAGAGCGTGGCATCCAGCGCGCCATCCTGGTGACCTCGGCTATGCATATGCCGCGATCCGTGGCGCTGTTCGAACATCAGGGCATCGATGTAGTGCCCGCCCCGGTCGATTACACCGTCACCCAATCTGGATGGGACGCGCTGTTTTCGCCCACCCCGCAGTCGTTTGTGATCAACCTGCTGCCCAACGCCAGCACCCTGCACCTGACCACCAATGTGCTCAAAGAATACATCGGCATGCTGGTGTACCGCCTGCAGGGCTGGCTGTAATAAAGGATCCGCCCACCGATGCCAACCCCGACCCTCGAAGATATCATCCTCTCCAATGACCGCCGCGGGATGACCCATCTACGCCCGCATCTGCCCGTCGACTACTGCCAGCAGGCCGGCCGGTTGCTGTGGGAAAACCACGATCGCGTACTGATCGTCACAGGTTTCTATATCGACCGCATCGCCGCGCCAGAGACGGATGGACCGCCGGGAGCGCTGGCGGTCGGGCGGGCTGTCTCGATGCTGGGCGGCCACCCGGTGTACGTTTCGGACAAATACACCGCGCCGTTGCTGGAGACCTTTCGGGAAGACGGCGCGGAAGTAATCACCTTCCCCATCTGCGACGAAGCCGCCAGCCGGGAAACCGCGGCGGGCATCCTGGCGCGGGTGCAGCCGTCGCTGCTGCTGTCGGTCGAGCGCTGCGGCGTCACCGCCCACAGCCGCTACCTCAACTGTCGCGGAGAGGATGTGAGCGCGTTCACCGCCCGGCTGGACACGTTGTTCCACAATGATCTGCCCAGCATCGGCATTGGTGACGGTGGCAACGAAATTGGGATGGGCAACCTGGCCGCCGTCATTCCAAACATCCCCGGCCTGCCGGTCGAACCGGCGATGACGGCTACCACCCAACTGATCGCCGCCAGCGTATCCAACTGGGGCGCGTACGGGCTGGTGGCGGCACTCTCGGCCCTCGCTGGCCGCGATTTGCTGCCAGAAGCCGCCGGGGAAGAGGAATTGCTGCGCCGGCTGTATGACGCGGGCTGTTACGATGGGACATGCGGCCAACCGGTGTGCGGCGTGGATGGATTTACGCTGGCCGAAAACAGCCAGGTCATCGCCCGGCTAAGGGAATGGCTATACGAAGTTCGGTAAAGACATAATCTGCGCGCCCTGGGTTTCCAGCGCGGCGCGCACCCGCCGCGCGTTTTCGGCCGCGTTTGCATGGTCGCCGTGCAGGCATAAGGTGTCCACCCGCAGCGCGCCACTCTCCAGCCGGATACCGTCCCGCGCCAGTTCGACTGCATGGCGCTCGACTTCCTCCACGCTTTCGAGCACTGCTCCGGGCAGCCGCCGCGAGCGCAGCGAGCCGTCAGGGTTGTAGGCGCGGTCGGGGAAGGCCTCCTGCGCCACGCGGAGGCCAAGTTCCAGCCCGGCCACGATTGAGCGCGAGCCGGCTAGCCCTACCAAAATAAGCAGCTTGCTAAAACCCGCCACCGCGCGCGCCACCGCCCGCGCAGTTTCAATATCGTTGGCGGCCTGGTTGTAGAGCGCCCCGTGCGGCTTGACGTGCGTGATCTCCACTCCCGCCGCGCGCGCCATCCCCGCCAGCGCGCCGATCTGGTACAGCACCATCGCCTCAACCTCCGCCGGAGTCAGGTCCATGTTGCGCCGGCCAAAGCCCTGTAGATCCGGGTAACCCGGGTGCGCGCCCGCGGCCGCGCCGTGCTGCGCCGCCAGCTGCAGGGTGGCAACCATCACCAGCGGATCGCCGGCGTGGTATCCGCAGGCAATGTTGGCGGAGGTGATGAACGGCATTACCTGCGCGTCCTGCCCCATATGGTAAGCGCCAAAACTCTCTCCCATGTCGCAGTTCAGGTCAATTTGCATACTCGGTTCATCCTATAGACTTTGAACATTATCGTCAATCACAATTCAACCGCGAAGGTGCGAAGAGCGCGAAGGAAACGCGAAGGAAAGCTTATCAAAGTTTTCTTCGCGTTTCCTTCGCGCTCTTCGCACCTTCGCGGTTAGGTTCTTTGCGGTACACAGGTAATATTGCTCCATTCACGCGCTGGCGTAGTATTCATACTCCTCCAGCGGCTGTTGAATGCCCTGGCGAAGAGCGGCCATCTGCGCGCGGTAAGCCCGCTGGGCTTCTTCCACCGTCACCGGCTGGAAACGCACCTGGCTGATCCCTGGCTGGCATTGCGCCAGCAGCGGCAGATCGGCGCGGATGACCACGGCGATTTTTGTATAGCCACCGGCGGTTTGGCGGTCGCTCATCATCACAATCGGCTGGCCGCTGCTGGGAATCTGCACCGCGCCAAACACAATCCCATCCGAGAGGATATCCGCGCCGGTTCGGTGCGCCACCGGCTGCCCCTCCAGGCGGTAGCCCATGCGGTCGGCGGTGGTGGTCAGCGTGTAGGCGCTGCCGGTGAAGGCCTGCCAGCCTTCCGCAGTGAAAGCATCCTGCTGCGGCCCGGAGATCACCCGCAGCAGCGGGTGGAGCGTGTAGGCCGGGCGGTAGACCTCCGGCAGGCTGGTTCCTGCCGGGTCGATGACAGCGCGATTCGCGCCTATGGGCAACAGATCGCCCTCGCGCAGCGGCCGGCCTTCCAGCCCGCCGAAACTGGCGCGCGTGTAGGTGGCGCGCGAGCCCATCACCGGCGGGTTGTCGATGCCGCCGCTCACCGCCAGGTAGCCCCAGCCGGCGCGCTGCGCGGAAACGACCGAGAGCGTAGCCCCGGCCCGCGCGCGCACCGCCATCCATGCCGCGTGCGGCGCGCCGTCCACCTCCAGCGCAAAGCCAACGCCCGCCAGCGCCACCACACAGTCGGCGCGCGCTTCCAGCACCGGGCCGGAATAGGCGAACTCCAGCGCGGCCGCGCCCGGGTCGTTGCCCACCAGCCGGTTGGCCGTGGCGTGGGCGAAGGCGTCCATTGGACCTGATACCGGCACGCCAAAACGTTGGTAACCGAAACGCCCCGCGTCCTGCACGGTGGCCAGAAAGCCTGGGGATTGCGCCACCAGGCTCATGGCGCGCGCTCCACCGGTACAAACCGCACCCGGTCGCCGGGCGCCAGCAGCGAGGGCGGCTCGCGGCCCGGGTCGAACAGGCTCAACGGCGTGCGCCCAATGATCTGCCAGCCGCCGGGCGATGCCAGCGGATAGATGCCGGTCTGCTGCCCGGCAATCCCAACCGAGCCGGCTGGCACCAGCGTGCGCGGGCTGGCCCGGCGCGGCGTGGCGATGCGCTCGTCCAACCCGCCCAGATAGGGAAACCCGGGCGTGAACCCGATCATATACACCAGGTACTCGGCCTCGCCGTGCAACCGGATCACCTCCCCGGCGCTCAACCCGTGCGCGTCGGCGACATCGTCCAGGTCAGGGCCTTCTTCGCCGCCGTACACCACCGGGATCTCTACCAGCCGCGCGCCGGTTTCCACCCGCCCGTCCTCGATTTTCGGTAAGAGGCTTTCGATTTTTTGCGCCGCTTCCCGGTAATCCAACGCCAGCGGATCGTAATTCACCAGCAGTGAAGTATAGGCGGGAACCGGCTCGCCGAAACCCGCCCAGCCGGCGCGCGCGATGCCTGCCGCCAGTCGGTGCACCCGCGCGTTGATGCGCGGATCAATCGAATCGCCAAATTGCACCAGCACAGCCGAATCCCCGGCCGGGGTAAATATCGGCCAGACGTCAGAGGCCATTCTAACCTGCCTTCAGGTCCGTGTTCAACCGGTCGGTGACAAACATGTGGCCGGGAGCGTGAGTGATCATCAACGGCACCCGGATGGCCAGCGCCACCGCCTGCGGCGTGACGCCACAGGCCCAGAACACGGGAACTTCATCTTTCGCTACCGGAACTGCGTCACCATAATCCGGCCGGTCCAGCCGGCCTATGCCAATCGCGGTCGGGTCGCCGATGTGCACCGGCGCGCCGTGCACGGATGGATAGCGCGCGGTGACGTCCACCGCCGTCTGCACCAGGTGCGCCGGCACTGGGCGCATCGAAACGACCATCGGGCCGGCAAAGGGGCCGGCCGTCTTGGTGGGAATGTTGGTGCGGTACATGGGCACGTTGCACCCGCACTCGATATGGCGTACCGGCACGCCCGCTTCCAGCAGCGCCTGCTCGAAGGTGAAGCTGCACCCGATCAGAAAGCTTACAAAATCATCCTGCCAGATGTCCATCAGATCGGTGGGCTCGTCCACCAGCTCCCCGTCGCGGTAGACGCGGTAGCGCGGCACGTCGGTGCGGATGTCCGCGCCCCACGCCCAGGATGGGTCAGGGCCGGTGTCGCCCCAGCCGGTGACTTCCAGCAGCGGGCAGGATTTTGGGTTGTAGAAACAAAAGCGCAGGAAATCGAATGCCGCCCCAAACGGCAGCACCACCAGGTTGGCCTGCACATAACCAGGAGCAATGCCCGCCGTTGGCCGCCGCCACAGACCGGCGCGCACCGCGGCGCGGGCATCACTCCCGGTGAGAATATCTTCGTGCTTCAACGATTGCTGCGAAGGATTTTCCACCACTGCACCTCGTGCGCCTGCTAGTGCGCCAGCGCTGTCAGCAGCGCGCCAACGCCAATGATAATCAGGAAGACCGGCCAGATGACACCCCAGGAAAGACCCAGTAGAAATACCAGCGTGACGGTGGTCAAAATCAAACCGCCGATCAGCGGCCCGCGCACGGCTTCCGTCATGTGCCCACCGTTGCCGCGGTACATCCGGTATGCGGTAGAAAATGAACCCACCGCGGGGATCAAAATGAACAGCGCCCACCAGTTGTTCAGACGCATGCTGAACAGGCCCAGGTTGTTCAACAGGAAGATGAGACCCAATGCCAGCAGCACAGCGCCGGCAATCCAGCCCTCGCCACCACGAACATGCCGCGGCTCGTGCGGCGGCTCGGTGGACGGTTTGGGCTCATACGATTCAGCTCCGGGGGGAATTTGATCGGCCATTGAAACAACTCCTTGATCATCGATTTGCATGAAAACGGAACGGCAAAAACGATTGTATCAAGAAACGGCTTTTTCATAGGCGCGCAAGCCTCCCCATTTTGCAATTGGATTTACCGGCAGGTATAATGGCAGGTACAGTGACGCAACTCAATCAGGAGAAGGCAGGCATGAAACGAGAAAACATCGGGGTTGTCCGCGGCGTGTTCATTACGCCGGGGGAAAAAGATCAGGAATCGGTTGCGCAGCCTGAATTGGATGTATTGATGGATGGAATCGCCGGCGACCGCCATTTTGGCGCTACGTTAAAATCCAACTCGCGTTCGTCTTATTACCAGCGCGGTACGGTCATCCGCAACAGCCGGCAGGTGTCGATCCTCAGCGCCGAGGAGTTGGAATCACTGGCCGCCAGCCTGGGCGTGGCAGAAATCAAGGCCGAATGGTTGGGAAACAACATGGTCGTGGCAGGAATCCCCGATCTGTCTCACCTGCCGCCTTCCACACGCCTGATCTTCTCGAGCGGAGCCGGGCTGGTGGTGGAAGCGCAAAACTTTCCCTGCAAAGGCCCAGCGCAGTTGATCCAATCATACTACCCCGAAGTGCCTCATATGGATAAGAACTTCCTGCGCGAGGCTGTTGAGCTGCGCGGCATCGTCGCCTGGGTCGAGCGCCCCGGCCGCATCTGCCCCGGCGACACGGTGCGCGTGATCCTGGCCGATTTAAGGCCCTACACCGGATCGCCCGACCCGGCTAAGGACGCCTGACATACCTGCCTGGGAAGACTCCTGCTTGTAACTACACAGAAATTAGAATATAATTTCTATTTATGACGGGCAGTGCTGCAACAACCATGACCAAACCGGCTGAAACATCACCCACCAGCGATGTCCCACTCCAGACACTGGAGGGGGTGGTCGAACGCTTCACCTACCAGAACGAGGAAAACGGCTACACCGTGGCGCGGCTGACGCCCAAAGGCAAGAGCTACGAAACCACAGTGATCGGCGTTCTTTCCGGCGTCATGGTGGGCGAATCAGTGCGGCTGCGCGGGGTTTGGAAGACCCATCCCGAATACGGCCGACAGTTTGACGTGCGCTCCTACACCGTCCAGCTTCCGGCCACCATCGAGGGCATGCGCAAATACCTGGGCAGCGGTCTGATCAAAGGAATCGGCCCGGTGACCGCCGGCCGTATCGTCGATCATTTCGGGCTGGAGACGCTGGAAGTGATCGAAGAAAACCCGGAGCGCCTGATGGAAGTCTCGGGTATGGGCGCGGTGCGCGTTGACCGGCTGAAGATCGCCTGGCAGGAGCAGAAACAGATCAAGGAAATTATGATCTTCCTGCAAAGCCACGGCATCAGTTCCGGGCTGGCAGTCAAGATCTTCAAACAGTATGCCAACCTGTCGCTCAACGTGGTCAAAAACGACCCCTACCGGCTGGCGCAGGATATCTACGGCATCGGCTTCAAAACCGCCGACCGTATCGCGCGCTCGATGGGCATCCCGCACGATTCGCCGCAGCGCATCCGCGCCGGGCTGCAGTACGTTCTGGGCACCTTCAGCGATGACGGCCATTGCTTTGCCACCCAGCCGCAGTTGCTGCAAAAATCCGAGCAGTTACTGGAAGTGCCACAACCGGCCTGCCAGGAACAACTGGTGTGGCTGGTGCAGCAGGATATCCTAAACCAGGAAGACGAGGCGGTCTACCTGCCGCCCTTCCGCCAGGCCGAGATTTCCGTGGCGCGCAAACTGGTGCAACTACTCGCCACCCCCGCCGACCGGCTGTCGCAGTTCAAAGGCGTGGATTGGGACAAGGCCTTCGCCTGGATCGACCAGCAGAGCGCCATCCACCTGGCCGATTCGCAGAAAGACGCCATCCGCATGGCCCTCACCAGCCGGGTGAGCGTGCTCACCGGCGGTCCGGGCACCGGCAAGAGCACCATCATCGGCAGCCTGATCCGCCTGCTGGAGGTCAAAGGCGGCAGCGTACTGCTGGCCGCGCCGACCGGGCGCGCTGCCAAACGCCTGAGCGAAACCACCGGCCGGGAAGCCAAAACCATCCACCGCCTGCTGGAATTCAGCCCGGCGGGCGGAAGCATGCAGTTCATGCGCGACCGCGAGAACCCGCTTGATTCGGACCTGATCATCGTCGACGAAGCCTCGATGATCGACATCCTGCTGATGAACAACCTGCTCAAAGCGGTGGAAAACGGCTGCCACCTGCTCATCGTAGGTGATGTCGACCAGCTCCCCTCGGTTGGGCCGGGCAACGTGCTGCGTGATTTGATCAACAGCAAGATCATCCCCGTCACCCGGCTGAGCACCATCTTCCGTCAGGCCGCTGACAGCGCCATCGTGGTCAACGCCCACCGCATCAACAAAGGCGACGCGCCGATCACATCGCGCGAAATCAAAGACTTCTTCATCTTCCGCGAGGTCGACCCCGAAAAAGCGGCCGAACTGGTGCTGGATCTGGTGGTGAAGCGCATCCCCACCCGCTTTGGGTTTGACCCGTCTGTCGCCATCCAGGTTTTGAGCCCCATGCACCGCGGCCCGGCCGGTGTCACCGAGCTAAACCAGAAGCTGCAGGAGCGGCTCAACCCGGCCGCGCCCGGCAAGCCGCAGCACAGCCACGGTCAGCGCGTCTTCCGCCCCGGCGACCGGGTGATGCAGATCCGCAACAACTACGACAAAAAGGTCTTCAATGGCGATCTCGGCACGGTCACGCGCATCGACTTTGAGGAGCAAATGCTGTTTGTCGAGTTTGACACCGGCAGCGTGGCCTACGAATTCAACCAACTGGATGAGCTGGTGCACGCTTATGCCATCAGCATTCACAAAGCCCAGGGTTCCGAGTTTCCGGTGGTGGTCATCCCGCTGCTGGCGCAGCATTACATGATGCTTCAGCGCAACCTGCTCTATACTGGAGTCACACGCGCCAAAAATCTGGTGGTGCTGGTCAGCAACCAGCGCGCCATCGCCATCGCCGTGCACAATGACCGCATCGCGCTGCGCAACACCCGGCTGGCGCAGCGCATGCAGGAAATGGCCAAAGAAGCGCCCAAGACCGGATCGTATTCCGCAGGTTGGTGACCTCTATAAAGTACGCTCCCGTAGGAACATCGGGACGACCCACGCCTACGGCTCTGGGCAGGTGTGTGAGCCCCGTCGAAGCGCACAGCCCTGCGGATGCGGCACTACCAGCAAACCGATTTATCCAATAGGGGATCCATGCAACCATCGCCAGAAAGCATACACGTAGGCCTGCTCGTCCCGGCATACTACTTGCGCGTCGGGCTGCACAGCGTGCTGGAACAGATCCCCGGCCTGGAAGTGACCTTTGACGGCGCCTCGCTGGCGGAGCTGGAAGGCCGGCCACGGTTTAACGTTCTGGTGTGCGCCGGGTTGCCGCCGCAAAACGCGGACCTGGCGCGCTTCCTGCGCGACGCCGACCCGGGCATTGGTATTCTGCTGCTGCTCGAAGCGCCACCGGACGGGCAACTGCTCGAACGGCTGCGCAAGCGACCGTGGAGCGTACTCTCGCTCGAAGCCGGACCGGAGGAGCTTTCCGCCGCCCTGCGCGCGCTGACTGCCGGCCTGTGGAGCGGCGACCCGGCTTTGTTGGGCGGTCTACTCCCGCGCCCGCCCGAACTTTCGCCGGAGGGCGACAGCACCGAAAGTCTGACCGCGCGCGAATTGGAGGTGCTCAAGCTGCTGGCGCGCGGCATGGCCAACAAACAGATCGCTTCCGCGCTCAACCTGAGTGAAAACACGGTCAAGTTCCACATTTCCACCATCTACGCCAAGCTGGGCGCCGGCAACCGCGCCGAAGCCG
>CALDSL010000599.1 GCA_937920255.1 uncultured Anaerolineaceae bacterium
CGCAGCGCCGGGATGAGCGCCCGGTTGATGCGCGCGGTGCCGATCAGACCCCAATTCAAAATGCGGCTGTTTTCAGCGTTTTTTGACATAAATCCCTCCTCGGTTACTGTCCAAATCCCGGTCCGGGGCGGCTGTTTCCTGCACCACCAGCCGTTCGGGCGCGGCGCGCATGTAATAGGCGCGGAATGCGGCTGTTTCTTCCAGCAGTTCTTTGATTTCCGCCATCAGCGCAGCCTGCCGGGATTCGTCCGGGCGGCTGCCTTCCATGAGAATGAAGTTGTGATCCTCTTCCTCGACCAGCAAAAAGGCCCCGCGCGCCTCCCACCACTGCAGCCCCTTGCGGACGGTTTCCTCGCGCTGGGCGGTGGCCGCTGCCAGCCTGCCCAGTGGAGCATTGCCGTGCAGGCGCATCATGGCGTAGCGCGCCAGCCCTGCCAGCCGGTTCAGAAAGGGCTCTGGTTTATCCAGCGCGGCCTGCGCGCCCAGCAGGTACACCGTATCCGGGCTGGCGGCGGCTATCGCGGCTTCCAGCACCGCCCAGGCGGGCGGCGGGTTCCAGATCGCCAGCGTGGGCGATGCGGTGATGTGATAGCGGTCGCAGCCGGGGTTGCGGCTGGGGAATTCGCCTTCCTGCCACAGTAGCAGGCCTGATTCGCCGGCCAGCGCATCGAGCGCGGCCTGCGGGTCGAGCTCCTGGCGCAGGTCGATTACGGTGATGGTGCGCACCGGCTCGGGGATCAGCGCCGGCGCCTCGGTGATGCGGTAGCCCGCGAACTCCAGGCTGACCTCCGGCTCGCCGCGAAAACTGCTCGACCGCGCGCGGAAGGCCAGGTCGAAGCGGCCTTCGGGCATGGCCATTCCCGCGCCCTGCCACCAAATCACGCGCTTGATCGTGCCCATGCCGTCTTCGACCAGAAGCTGCACGTGCTCGGCATTTTTGCCAATCTTCGCCACGCTGCGCAGCCGCAGATCGTGCGCGGCGAACACCGGCGATGGATTTCCCGGCCCAAACGGGGCCAGCACATCCAGTTGTTCCACCAGGTCGAGCGAGATTTCATCCAGTTTCAGGTAGGCGTCGATGCGCAGTCGCTGGGCCAAATCCTGGCCGTGCATCTGTTTTTGCACCGCACGGTTGAGCCCCTGGCGGAAGGCGCTCACCTGACCGGCATCGAGCGACAGGCCGGCCGCCATGGGGTGGCCGCCAAAACCCAAAAGCAGCTTCTCATTGGCGGCGATGGCAGAGGTAATGTTGATGCCCTCAATCGAACGCGCCGAGCCACGCGCCGGCGCGCCGGGAGGGGTGGCCAGCAGCACCACCGGGCGGTAGAACTGCTCCACCAGCCGGCTGGCGACGATGCCGATCACGCCCGCCGGCCACTGCGGGTGCGCCAGTACCAGCGCCGGCCCGTCCAGCAGACCCGGGTCGCGGTCAAGTTGCGACATGGCAGCCTGAAACACCTGATCGGTGAGCATTTTGCGCTGGGCATTCATGCCTTCCAAACGCGTGGCGGTCACGCTGGCGAAGGTCTTGTCTTCGGTGAGCAGGAAATCGACGATTGGGTTGGCGTCGTCCAGGCGGCCGATGGCGTTGAGCCGAGGCGCAAGCTGGAAGCTGATGTGCTCCTCGGTCAGGCGCTCGGCTTTCAACCCTGTGCGCTCGAATATCGCGGCCAGCCCCAGGCGCGTGTTGTTGCGCAGCACCTCCAGCCCGCGCTGCACCAGCCAACGCGCGTCGCCGCTGAGGATCGCCAGGTCGGCCACGGTGCCCATCGCCACCAGGTCGAGCTGCTGTTCGGCCAGTTCGGGGCGGCCGGCGCGGCGAGCCAGTTCTTCGGCCAGCTTATAGGCTGTGCCCACTCCTGGCAGGCTGCGCGAGGGGTGGCCTTCGGGCAGGCGCTGCGGGTTGACCACCGCGAAGGCCTGCGGAAGCTCGGGCGGCAGGGTGTGGTGGTCGGTGATGATGAAATCCACGCCGCGCCGGCGGGCATACCCGGCGGCCTCATGGGCGGTGATGCCGGTATCGCAGGTGAGCACCACCTGCACCCCACTCTCCAGAAAGCTCTGCAGACGCTCGACCTTGACTCCGTGTGATTCGAGTGAGCGCACGGGGATATGGTGCTCCACAGAGGCGCCCAGGCCGCGCAGGACGGCAACCAGCAGGGTGGTGGAGGTTTGCCCATCCACGTCAAAATCGCCCCACACGCCAATGCGTTCGCCGCGCTGGATGGCCAGTTCCAGCCGCTCAGCGGCGCGTTCCAGGTCGGGCAGATCAGCCGGCGGGGCGGGGGTGTAGTGGTCTGGATAGAGAAACGAAGCCGCATCCCCGGAAGTGGTGATCCCTAACCGGACCAGGCATTCGGCCGCCACCCGGTTGCCGCCCACCATTTGCAGGACGGCCTCAGGGACATCCACCGGCTGCGGCTCGATCCACACCACTGCGGTATTCTGCCCGCTGCTCAAAAGCCAATTTCTCCAATCGTGTTGAAATCAGAGAGGCCGCCGCCGTCCAGGTCGTCTTCGTCCCATTCGTTCCAGTCGCCGGCCTGGCTGCCGCGGCCGCACATCGAGCGGTAAGTGCAGAAGGTGCAGGTGCGCTCGCGGGTGGTGAGGAAAAAGGTCTTCTCGGTGATGGACGCGATCTGCTGGATCAGGCGATAAATCTCCTTGCGGTCCTCCTCAAATTGCTGGCTGGAATACTGGATGCATTCCGGTTCCATGGGGTCAGACGCAAACCAGTAAATCATGGTCACCTGTTCGGGCAGCACTTCGTAGCCACCGGTGACACGCAGCCCGGCAAGCACCGCCACGAATGGGTACAGCCGTGTTTGCAATCGCTGCATCAGGTGCGCGCGCTGCGGGCGGCGGCGCGAGGTCTTCCAGTCTACGATCACCACCTGCCGGCCTGGGTCGACGGCCAGCAGATCATATTTGGCCACCAGGCGGTACCCGGCAAACGGCGCGGTGACGCTGAACTCCGGGTAACGCAGCGGCGGCAGGTCCTGCGGCGGGTGCTCGAGGTAATTGTGCCACCACAAGCCCAGCGCCGGGTCGAGGTTGGCGTACGACAGCGCTTCAGTGGGGATGCCACATTGCGCCTGGTAGACCATGTGGTGAAATCGCTCGCCCTGCTTCCTGTGCTGCTCCTGCTCCAGCACCGGCTGGGTTTGCAGCGCTGGCCAGCGCTGGCGCAGCAGGTGGCGCAGTTGAAAGCGGCGCGGGCAGTCGACGTAATCCTGCAGGTTGTTCTGGCTGAACTGGAATTCAGGCGGGATGGGCATGATGTTTTTCCTCTTCAAGGTAGACGCGCAGGGCGCTGAGGGGCAGGGCTTCGGTGCATTTACCGTCTCTTCCGGTGTTCCAGGTGATCACCAG
>CALDSL010000600.1 GCA_937920255.1 uncultured Anaerolineaceae bacterium
GGGCTGTGGAGCGGGCTCATTCGCATCGGCTGGCAGATCCCCGGCGACCCGGTGGATTTTGCCTACAGCCACGGCCCGCTGATGGTCTCGGGATTTCTCGGCAGCCTGATCAGCGTGGAGCGCGTGGTGGCGCTGCGCCGGCCGTGGATGTTCGCCGCGCCGCTGCTTGCCGGACTGGGCTGGGTCATCTCGCTGGTGCTGCCCGGCCAGCCCCTTGGCCCGGCGCTGATCACCCTGGGCAGCCTGGTCACCACCGCCATTTTGGGCGTGATGGTACGGCGCGAGCCGGTGCTGCACACGCTGGTGATGGCCTCCGGCGCGCTGAGCTGGCTGGTGGGCAACCTGCTATGGCTGCTGGGGTTGCCCATCTACCAGGTGGTGTACTGGTGGGCGGCGTTTCTGGTGCTGACCATCACCGGCGAGCGGCTGGAACTCAGCCGCGTGCTGCGCATGACCGCCCGCAAGCAGGCCCTGTTCCTGCTGGCGGCCGGGCTGTTTGCCGGGGGTGTCATCGCCACCCTGTTCGATCTACAATGGGGCGCGCGGATTGCCGGCGCGGGGCTGGTGGCGCTCTCTGCCTGGCTGCTGGTGTTTGATATTGCCCGGCGCAACTTGCGCCACCCCGCTCCGCTGACGCGCTATATCGCCCGCTGCCTGTTTCTGGGCTATTTCTGGCTGGCGCTGGGCGGAGTGTTGTGGCTGGTTTCGGACGCCAACGGCCTTTACGCCGGGCCGCGCTACGACGCCATCCTCCACAGTGTATTTGTCGGGTTTGTCTTCTCGATGATCTTTGGCCATGCGCCGATCATCCTGCCGGCGCTGCTCAACCGCATGCTGCCTTACCACCCGGCGTTTTACCTCAGCCTGGGTCTGCTGCACCTGTCGCTGCTGCTGCGCGTGGCCGGCGATCTGCTGGGGCAGATGGACGTCCGCCGCTGGGGCGGCCTGTTGAATGAGGTCAGCATCCTGCTCTTCCTGGGCATGCTGATTGTTACGCTGGCGCGCCAGAGCCGCGCGGCGGGAATGCGAGGCTAGGCGATGCCACAAATTGTGCGCTGGTACCTGCGTACCGCCCTGATCATGTTTGTGCTGGCTCTGGTGGCCGGGGTGCTGCAGGCGCTGGGTACACCCGGGTTGACCCCGGTCTACTTCCACCTGCTCATGGTGGGCTGGGTGACGCAGTTTATCATGGGCGTGGCGCTGTGGATGCTGCCCAAGTACACCCAGGCCCAGCCGCGCGGATCTGACCGGCTGTCGTGGGTGGGTTACGGGCTGCTCAACGCCGGGCTGCTGCTGCGCGCCGCCGCCGAGCCGGCCAACGCGCTCGCCCCGGGTGGGGCGTGGGGCTGGGCGCTGGTGCTTTCGGCGCTGCTGCAGTGGCTGGCCGGGGCGCTGTTTGTGTTCAACGCCTGGCGGCGGGTGAAGGAGAAGTGACATGCCGCGTCTGAGCGTGATCGCCGTGCGTCTCAGCCTGCTGCACCTGCTCACCGGGTTCACCTTTGGCGCGCTGCTGCTGGCGCACAAGGGCGTGCCGTTCGCGCCGTGGGCGTGGCGGCTGCTGCCCGGGCACATGGATGTGCTGCTGTTCGGGTTTGTGATCCAGCTCGCGATGGGCATCGGCTACTGGATTTTGCCGCGCTACCCGGGCGCAGACGCGCCGCGTGGGCGCGCCTGGCCGGTGTGGGCCGCGGTGGCGCTGATCAATGCCGGGGTGCTGCTGGCGCTGGCGGTGGGCTGGTTCAACCTGACCGCCGGGCTGCTGGCGGCGCGCGCATTGGAAGGCGCGGCCGCCGCCCTGTTCGCGGCGCACGCCTGGGGTCGCGTGCGTCCGCTGGTGCCGGGCAAACCTAAATCTTCGTGATGCGCACGCGCCACACTTCCGGGCCGCGCTCGAGATATTCCCATTCGAACGTTCCGGTCAATTCGGCCTGGAACTGGTAGTACAGCGGCTTGGGGTCGTGGTCGTTGACCAGTTCAAGGCTCTGCCCCGCGCTGAGGTTTTCGAAGGTGCCGAAGATCATCGGGTGGCGCAGGGCGGGCGGCGTCTGGCGCACATCGACAACCTGGCTGGAATTTTGATTCATGAGACTCTCCTGAAGATCAAATTTCCATCCAGTGTACCGGGGTGAAGCGCGGCCTTCCTTGTTCTGGATCAAGGAGGACAGTGTTGATTTTTCGCAACCGGTGTTGTCTTAATGTGCCGTACGCTTCGACGGGGCACACAAACCGGGCCGGCGAGGGGAGGAGGGATGGCGACCCCCATCCCTCCTCCCCTTCAATTTATCTCGTCACCCGCCCGCGCGGAACGCGCGCCGGTTTGCGCGCTTCGCGCGTGCCGAGGAACATCCAGCCGCCGCACAGCATCAGCGCCGCCCCGCCGACGAGCAGCGGCCACAGCAGCACGC
>CALDSL010000601.1 GCA_937920255.1 uncultured Anaerolineaceae bacterium
GGTCATGATCAATACCGTGTTACGGAAATCGACCACCCGCCCCTGGCCGTCGGTCAGGCGGCCATCGTCGAGGATTTGCAGCAGCGCATTCCACACCTCGGGGTGCGCCTTTTCGATCTCATCGAACAGGATCACGCGGTATGGGCGGCGGCGAACGGCTTCCGTTAGCTGGCCACCTTCTTCATAACCCACGTAACCCGGAGGAGCGCCAAACAGGCGCGAAACGGTATGCTGCTCGCGGTACTCGCTCATATCCAGGCGTACCATCGCCTCTTCGTCGCCGAACATGAACTCCGCCAGCGCTTTCGCCAGCTCGGTCTTGCCTACGCCAGAGGGACCAATGAAGATAAACGAACCGATCGGGCGGCGCGGGTCTTTAAGACCCGAACGCGCGCGGCGAATGGCGTCTGAAATGGCGCCAATGGCTTCTTCCTGGCCGATGATGCGCTCGTGCAGGCGTTCTTCCATGTGCAGCAGTTTCTCGGCTTCGGTTTCCATCATCTGGTTCACCGGAATGCCGGTCCACTGGGCGATCACCTGGGCGATGTCGTCGATGTCGACCACCTCGTCCAGCGAGTGTTCGGATTCCCATTTATCGCGCAGCTCGGTGAACTCCGCATCCAGGCGCAGGCGCTCGGCCTTCTTGCGGGCGGCGCGTTCGTAGTCGCGCTCCAGGCCAGCCTGCTCTTCTTCCGCCGACAGTCGGTCGATCTCGGTCTTGCGCGCTTTCAGATCCGGCGGCAGCGAGTAGAGCGCCACGCGCAGTTTAGCGGCGGCTTCGTCCATCAGGTCGATGGCCTTGTCCGGCAGGTGGCGGTCCGTCACGTACTGCGAAGACAGGCGCACCGCCGCCACCAGAGCCTCGTCCGAGAAGTGCACTTTATGGTGCGCCTCGTAGCGGTCGCGCAGCCCGTGCAGCATCTTAATCGTATCCTCAACGGTCGGTTCTTCCACATAGACGGGGGCGAAGCGGCGCTCGAGGGCGGTGTCTTTTTCGATAAACTTGTGATATTCGTCCAGCGTGGTCGCGCCGACGCATTGCAGTTCGCCGCGCGCCAGAGCCGGTTTGAGCATGTTGGACGCATCCATCGCGCCCTGGGCCGCGCCTGCGCCAACAACAGTATGCAGCTCGTCGATGAAGAGGATGATCTCCCCCTCCGAACGCTGCACTTCTTCGATGGCGGCCTTGAGACGCTCTTCGAATTCGCCGCGGAAGCGCGAACCGGCGATCATGGCGCCCAAATCGAGCGACACGACCCGCTTGCCCATCAAAATTTCGGGTACATCGTTGGACGCGATTTTTTGCGCCAGACCTTCGACGATGGCCGTCTTGCCAACCCCAGCTTCGCCGATCAGTACCGGGTTGTTCTTGGTGCGGCGAGAGAGAATCTGCATCACGCGCGAAATCTCGATATCACGGCCGATGACCGGATCGAGTTTGCCTTCGCGCGCCTGCGTTGTCAGATCGCGCGAGTATTTTTCGAGCGTGCGATAACGCGTTTCAGCCTGCGGATCGGTAACGCGCTGGCCGCCGCGCAACTGCATGATGGCTTCATACACGCGCTCGCGGTTTAACCCAGCGCCTTCCAACAGGCGCGCGGCAGGCGTATTGCGCTCGCTTAAAATCGCCAGGAAAAGATGCTCGGTCGAGATGTATTCATCTTTCAGACGGCTGGCTTCTTCATTCGCCAGGTCGATGATGCGCTTGACGCGCGGGGTGATGAATATCTGGCCGGCGCCTCCGCCAAAAATGCTGGCTTTGGGGCTGGTGCGCAGAATATAGTCTAGTCGTTCAGATAGAGCACTCGCATCGACTTTCAAAATCTCGAGGATTTGCGGGATGACACCCTGAGGCTGTTCGATCAATGCCAATAAGATATGCTCTGTGTCTATCTGATTATGTCCATAGCGCTGAATGATTTCAGCCGCTCTTTGAGCCGCTTCTTGGGCGCGCTCGGTAAATCGATCAAATCTCATCATAGGACAATATCCATCCTTTATTTAACAGAGCCTGTACGGATAGTATGTTTGAGAATTATAGCATCCCGGATATTAAGGAAGCAACTGCGTACCGTAAGAATCATATAAGAACCGGCCGTGTTAACAATCCCCATTGTCTTCATTCTATCCGATTTTGAAGCTCTTAATACCTTTCAACGTGGCAAGTTCTCGGGCGAGATCCTCGACCGGAGCTGCTTCCAAAGACTTTACCACCAGGTTAAACACGGCGTAGTCATCCTCAATGTTGCGGGTGATATTGACCTGAATGATGCTGGTATTTTCATCCTTTATGAGAGCGCGAATTTCATTCAAGACATTTGGCCGGTCTTCCACTTCGATGATTACATTCATGCTGCGATAGATCTTGATAAAGCGCTTCTCGAATGCGTCCAGCAGGGTCAGCACAACCAGAAGCAGCAGCGTGGCAGACACCCCGGCAAAGAAATGCCCCGCCCCCACCGCCAACCCAATGATCGCCAGCGTCCAAAGTGACGTGGCTGTGGTTAAGCCGCGGATATTATTTCCGAAGCGCAAGATTGCGCCCGCGCCTAAAAAGCCGATGCCAGAAATCACCTGGGCGGCCAAACGCGCCGGATCGCCGTTGGGTACCACTTCCCGGAACTGCATGGCGATGTTGATCGAAATGGTCATCGCCAGCGTGGAGCCGACCGCCATGATGATATGCGTGCGCAGACCGGCAGGCTGGTTCTGGCGCTCGCGTTCAAACCCGATTACCGCACCCAACACTGCCGAAATCAACAGCCTGACCAGTATTTGTACTTCCGAAATAACCACGATGTCCGTTTCCATTGGTTTTCCCTCGATGTATAGTGACAACTCTTCTCCATTGTAACAATCTTTGTATGTTCCTCCAAACTCGCTTATAGATTGCGAAAATTGCCTGTTGACTTTCCTAACGCAATGCGTTATAAATATGCATAAGATAACGCGATGCGTCAAAGAGGAATTCGAGAGGAGCAAGGAACGATGGAAAGCAATAAAAATTCTGTAGACAGCCAGCAACCCACGACCGAACAGTCGAAAGTTTACGAAATCGCACGCAAAGCCGGTTTGGCGACCCTCGGTCTGGGTGTGATCACTGTTGAGGCGATCACCACCCTGGTAGAACGCCTGGTAGCGCGCGCTGAGGAAGCCCGCGCGGAAGCCCGCGCTCGCAGCGATGCCCTACAACCGTCAGCGGCGGAAAACCCGGCTCCGACAGCCGATGTGAACATCCTTCAGAGCCGCGTCGAGCAGCTCAAGGCTGAGTTGGAAAGCCTGCGCACCCGGCAGGCGCCGGAGGAAGGAGCGCAAGGATGACGATTATCAAACGTTACTCCAACCGTAAGCTGTATGATAGCGAAGCTGCGCGTTACGTGACCCTGGATGAACTGGGCGACCGCATCCACGCCGGCGAAGATATCAGCATAGTCGACCATGAAAGCGGGGCCGACCTCACCGCTGTGACGCTGATGCAGATCATGTTTGAACGCGAGAAGAAGGTGGGCGGCATGCTCCCCAAAGCCATTCTCACCGGTCTGATCCAGGCTGGCAACACAGCGGTGGACAGCCTGCGCAACGGGCTAAACACGCTGGTGGAGAATACTCCCGCATTTGAGGCAGAGATCCGCCGCCGGGTGAGCGTGATGGTGGATGACGGCCTGGTGGCGGTCGAAGAAGCGCAGCGCATGACTGACCTGCTGCTCAACCGCTGGAAAAATCGAAGCGAAGCGGATGCAGAAACTCGATCGGAGAAATCCAACACGGTGGTCGATGCGCCCGCAGCCAGCGACATATCCCCTGCCCAGGCTGGGGCGCAAGTCTACCCGGTTGAAGGGGTGCTGACCGAGCCTGTGATCCTGGAACCCGCGCCGGTTGAACCGGCTATCGCTGAACCCGCGGCAGATGATGCGGCGCTCTTGCAACAGCAGATCGCGGACCTGGAGCGCCAGATCGCGGAATTGAAGGCGAAACAAGGCGGCTAAGCAAGCCGAGTCATGGCAAAGAGCGCGAAGGAGCGAAGAAAGACCCGGAAATGCGGGGAGTCTTCGCAGACCTTCGCGCTTTTTCGATATTTTCGTTTGTAAGAACATTAACACGAATAGGAACGAATAAAACCGGATGGCACGAATAGAGCTTTTATCAGGTTTTATGGTTCACGCCATCATACATGACACATCTTTATCCGTATTATCCGGCAAATTCGTTTTTATTTGTGTTAATGCTTGTTTGATCGTTTGGATCTTGGTAGGGGCTGTTCCCGCTCCTACGTCCAAAAAGATCATTTTGCACGTCATGCGCACGCCCTGAATGGGGCACTGGGCTAAACGTACTTTCTCAGATCTGTAGAGTGCGGTCGTTTTCCAGAACGCACCGCTTGAAGGTTAAAGAGACGGTGCGTTCTGGAAAACGACCGCGCCCTACCTTCTACATGCTACGCAGTTATTCCGATTCCTGGATCTCCACGGTGTGCAGCTTTACCGCCGGGGCGCGCGTGTTGCGCGGGTCACGCTCGGGTATGGAGAGCAGCACGTCCATGCCGGAAATGATCTCGCCGAAGATCGAGTGCTTGTTATCCAACCAGGGCGTTGGCACATGCGTCAGGAAGAATTGCGAGCCGTTGGTTCCCGGCCCGGCGTTGGCCATCGAGAGCAGGCCGGGTTTGTTGTGGCGTAGCTTGGGGTTAAATTCATCCGCGAATTTATAGCCCGGGCCGCCCATGCCGGTACCAGTCGGGTCGCCGCCCTGGGCCATAAAATCGTTGAGCACACGATGGAAGATGGTGTCATCGTAAAAACCTTCGCGCGCCAGGAACACAAAGTTATTCACGGTCTTGGGAACCATATCCGCGAACAACTTGACCACGATGTCGCCTTTGTCGGTTTTGAACGTGGCGGTGTAATTCTTCTTGGGGTCGATCACCATATCTGGAGCTTTATTCCACTGTTTTGCCATACGTTGCCTTTCCTCTCCCTACTTGCAATAGATTTCCACCAGCCGCCAAACGCGGGCGGCTATTCTGGCTGAATGGTAAAGATGCTCCCCGCGCTGGTGCCCTGCACCTCGGGGAAGTAATAATTATACGCGCGCGCGGGGATCAGGCGATATTCACCCGGTTGCAAGATCACCAGGCGGTACACCAACTGGTACGTACCCGCGGGCACATTTTCGGCTGTCCAGCGCACATGTGTGTCATACACCTTGGGCGAATGGAAGTACCACCAGCCCCAGCCTTTTGCGAACGGGTTGCGGGGGTCATATTCCTCCTCAACCGTGGGTTCGGTCAGAATTTCCTGGCTGGTCTTCAAACTGGAGTCGAGAATCTCCGCCCCGGCGGGAATAAAATCTTCCACGACAAGGTGCGAAACATCATTCGGCAGGGTCAGCGACAGCCGCACCAGCACCACCGGCGCGGGTACGCCCAGCGCGACCTCTTCAACCGGCGGGCAGCCTTCCTGCGCGCAACCCTGTGAATCCATTACAGTGTAGGTGCGTGTCAGGCTCATGCCCTTATTCACCGGAGCGGCGCTTTCAACTGGACGGTCGACCCGCAGGTAAGCGCGGTAGTACAAGCGGCCGCTGCCCTCTCCACGCTGGATCACCAGCGGGTTCAGCGCATCCGGGTTCATGCGGGAAAGCGGCGCCTGGGTGACAACAGGGTTGAAGGCATTCTCACCCTGCGCCTGACCTTCGGCCAGCATCGCGCCATTCAGCGCGGCGGAAAATGCGTAATCGCCCTGGACATCACCGGTGCCCTTCAACGCCTCGCTCAAAGCAATCAGCACCCAGGCGGTGTCATAGGGCGAGTACCACGCGCCCGAGCTGCTGCGCGTCGATGCCAGGTAACGCACCGCATCCACCAGCAGCGGCGATGCCGGATCCAGGCGCGCCAGAGCGTAGGTGACCACCGCCGTCGTGAAGCTGGTGCTGGCATTGTTCCAACGCGCGTTGTGGGTATCTTCCCAGTGCGCGCCGGTGGCGGTGCGCACGGTGGCATCGCGCAGGTCTTGCAGCAGCAAACCAGACAGCTCGCTGTCCGTGTCTTGCATCATGACGGCCAGCAGCGCCTTGGACCACGGTGAAAGATTCGGACGCCATGCTTCGGCCAATTCGACCGTCATCCTGCTGGGCGCGCGGCTTTCTTCCAGCGCCCAATTGATGAGCACAAAGCGGTCCTGCTCCCATGCTTCGCGGGTAGGCATTTCGGCCATCTGCTGATGCAGGTAGGCATGCGCGCTGGTGATCACCGATTCAGGCACGGCGTAACCAGCCTGCTGCGCGCGGCTCAATGCCAGATAGATATACCCACTGAGATAGGCCTGGCTGTCGCTGCCTTCGGCCCAACCCCAACCGCCATCGCTGTTTTGCATGCGTACCAGCCCGCTGATCCCCATGTGGGCAGCCGCGTCGACGCTGGCCTTAAGGCCCGGGTTGTCAACGCCCAAACTCGTCAGCGTGTTGTAGATTTCCACGTTTGGCAACAACTGTGACGCCAGCGTGACCGGCATATCACTGTCGAGATTATCGTCATACGTTTCCAGCCCGCTGATCAGAGCCGCCGCCAGCGACGGGGAAAGTTCGACTTCCAATTCGCCGCCGGTCGGCTCGAAACTCTTCGGCAGACCGACCAGTTCCTGGCGCGCGCCAGCTTCGGCCAGCATTCCGGCCGCGCCGAAGGTTTCCGGCGCGCTGAAGACCAGCACCGGCAGATCGCCGGCTTCGGGCGTGACGCTGTCGCGCAGGCCCCCACCCTCCGCGGTAAACAGCAGGCGAACCTGCTCCACCGGTTGCGCAGTTCCCCACCAGTTCACCGCCTGCCGCCCGCGCGCTTCCAGCGATACGCTTTGCGTTGATTGGGCTGGCTCATCCAGCGTAAAACCTTCGGCCTGCAGCGATACCTGCGCGTCCAGCGCCTGATCGGTATTGTTGATAACCAGCGCCGAAAGACGGGCATGGTCGCCGGCCACAAAGAAGCGCGGCGTCACCGGCTGCACCATCAGCATCTTGCTGGACGTGACCTCCAACACCGCCTGGCCGGTGCGCGTGTCAGCATCCACGCCGCGCACGTCCACCACCCAGGTGGTCAGGTTGTCGGGCAGCGCGGCGCTTACCTGGGCAAAGCCTTCCGCGTCGGTGACGATGGAACCGCGCCACAGGGCTGTGTCGGCAAACTCGTCGCGCACTTGCGAATCTTCCATGCTGCCGCCACCGCCACCGCCGCGTCCGGGCTGGATGAGCACCAGACGGCGCGAGAAGGCCGAGAGCGGCGTGCTGGTCATCACGCCCAACGGCTGCGGCCCGTAAAAGGCATCATTGATCGGTTCGGCGTTGGGGTCGGCCAGCGCCAGCGCGGCCTTATCCACCACCGCCAGCGAGAATTCTCCCTGTACCGGGTTGCCCTGCGCGTCGGTCACACGCAGCGCGAACTGGACTTCTTCGCCCGGCGCCGCGCGCTGCGGCTGGCTGGCCAGGTTGATATTCAACAATTGCTGGGCAGGGTCTACTGCCAGTTCCACGTATCCCTGGCGGAAATCCGGGTTGCCGTCTTCGTTTTCTCCCAGCAGCAACACCGAGATGTACACATTGGGCGCGTCATCCTGTTCGAGCGGTAGCTCAACAGTGGTGCTGGCCCCGCTGATCTCCAACACCTGCCAGCGCATCACCTTACCGCGCTCCACCGTCAGCAGCGCGGTGGCGCCATCCGGGTACGGGCTGGGTACAAAAATGCGCGCCGTTTGCCCGGGCTGGTAGCTTTCAGCATCCGCCGTCAGGCGCAGTTGCTGGTTAGGCAATTTCGGCCACGGATCGGCCCCGGCGCCCCCCACCCACACCAACACCTGGGTCACCGCGCCCTGCCCGCGCACGTCCAGCATATAGGTTCCTGGCACCGGAGGCGTAAAAGCCAGCCTGGCGCGGCCGTTCAGGTCGGTTTGGAAATCGACGCTGCCCACGGTCGTATACTCGGGCACCATGGGGCTGGTATAGATCGAGCCTTCGTCTTCCGGCTTCCAGGTCACCCGCTGAAAAGATCCCAAAAGCGGAACAGCGCCGGCCGGGTTGGTTTCCCAGTCGACCAACTGCACGTCAAAGCCGAATTCCGCGTCTGCCTGTCCGCTCCAACTCTCCGGCCGCACGCCGATGTAAAAGCTGGCCGGGTGCAGGCGTGCTTCGGCGCGCGCGCTCACCGGCTGCCCGCTCTCATCCTGCGCGGTCACTTCCAATTCTAAAGTGTAGCCTTGCTCCAAATCGATGGCTTCCGCCAGATCGCCGGCGGGGATGGTCACGTTCAGCGTGCCGTTCTCGTCGGTGCTATCGGTTCCGCTGGCGATAAACCGCCCAAATGGTTGTGAAAATTGATAAGCGCGGTTGATCCAGTCCGTGTCGTACTTGCCGGTCTGGTATCTGCCTGGTATCGAAAAGTACGCGCGCCGTGCGATCAACGTCCAGCTCACGTCCACGTCCGCCGCAGGCGCGCCAAAATAATACGCCACGTTGATGTCCGCGTTCACATCCGTGCCGGCACCAATTACGTCCTCATCAAACGACACTAGCGCTTCCAGGGTCGGCTTGCGGTACTCGGCCACGCGGAAGAATACAACTGCGCTTTCGATTTCTTCAATTTCGATGCGGTATTCGCCCGGCAGAGCGTCTTCCGGGAGCGTGAACGTGCCTTCAACGCTGCCAAAGCTGGTTAACGGTAGCTGCTGGCTGTAAACCGTGTTGGTTTCGTAGCCGGTGGTGGGGGCGTTGATCTTTATGGTCAGGCTGCCTCTGTCCAGCAGCGTATAACGGCCGTTCTGTTCCCGGCGCGCGACCGCGCGGAAGCTGACCGCCTGCCCGGGTCGGTAGATCGGCCGGTCGGTATACACGTAAGCCATCGCGTCTTTACCGCTCGGGTAATATGACAGCCCGAACTCCCATACCGATGTGCCCTGGTTCCAGCGCGTGGATGCCAGGCTGAAGTCTTGCTCACCCGGCTGACCAATAACGGCATAGAGCGGCGTATATTCGTTCAGTTCCTCCGGGAGCGCGAGCGTGGTGACACCGTTTTCTGTCACCGCCGTTCCCAACGGCGCGCCGGTCTGGTCGTACACGGTGATTTCCACACCATCCAACGGCTGCCGGCTGCTCACGCCGGTCGCCCAGATGAACAGTTCTGTTGGGCTGCGTTTGAGATGCAAGGCGGTGTTGCTGACAACCACCATGAACCGGGTGGGCTGGTAGCGCGGTTGGCTGGCCGCCTCGGGCGAGCTGATCGTAAACGCGTACAGGCCCGGGTCCAGCTCGCCGCCGTCCTCACTGAGCGCGATCTCGACCGGCTGGCTGACGTTTGCCGGCTGGTCCAGCATCTGCTGCCAGGAAAGCATCACCGGTGGCCATTCCGCCTCATACGGATCCGCGGAAATCCGGAGAAAGTCTTCCAGCGCCAGCGAACTGGCGTTCATTTCCACGGTTTCAATGTTGGTGGCGCGCGCGGGCAGATCCGTATCCTCGGGGCGGACAAACAGGATATTTGTTCCCGCCTGCAGCATGGGAACCGTCAGAGAGGGCTGCGCGGTGGCGGTACGGAATTCCAGTTCCTGCGTCTCACCCAGCGACTGACCCCAGCGGTCACTGAGCGCGGCGTCCAGTACGACGGTGTAATTGGTGGCAGGCTCGAAAAAGCCTCCGATGATGATGCGGTTATCATCCTCCACCACCGAGATGTTGAAATCCAGCACCGGCGGGGCGATCTGCACCAGTTCATCCAGATCCTGGTCCTTGTCCAGCGGAGCGGTAAAATGAACCGTCAACGCGGCGTAATTGTTTTCAAAGATCTGCAAAGACTGACCTTCCGCCGGCTCAGTGGATGCGACCGCGAAATCACCCACCGTTTCAATCGTACGGTAATAATCGTCCCCCAAGCCGATCTCCGGTGCCGCAACCCGGAAGATGTACTGCCCGTTTCGCGCCAGCAGTTCGGTCGGCTGGAAGACTACCTGCGTATCGTCATCCTGCCATTCAAAGGATCCGGCGACTGCTTCGCCATCCGCGGGCTGAAGCGTAAGCGCCCGCTCGACCACGGCGCGGTCGACCGGTTGATTGAATTGGAAAACAAACTCACTGTCCAGGCGGACGTTATCCAGGCTGACCGGACTGGTCAGTTCCACGCTGGGGCGCGCGGTGCGGAAGGTCCAGCCGCTGTCTTCGGGCAGGCCGGTCAGTTCGGCATTGACCTGCACGCTGTAGTCCGTCGCACCTTCCAGAGCGGGCTCGGGGTAGAAAATGTAGGTGGTGGTGTTGAGCCATTCACCGCGCCCGCCGGCCGGCGGGTCAAGAGTAAAGCCGGCCGGGCGGTCTGTGTCTTCGCCGAACAGCGGCACCACCGGCTGGCTAAAAGCGGCCACCACCGCGGCGGCCGGGTTCACCTCCCGGCTCTGCGGGCGTGGCAACTGCTCGATCAAGCCCAGCGGGTCGGTGGTGCGGTAATTCAACTCCACTTCGGGGTTCAAGAACGCACCGCTTCTGGCGCGAACATTGCTGTTAAACCGGAGGCGCAAATCCGTGGAAGCAGGCAGGGGTTCCGCCGCGGTGAGACGCAGGGTGGCATCATCCAACCAGGTGAACTCGGCTTCAAACGGCGGGTTGATCTCCAATCCACGCTGCACGCTTTCGATGTCCATCGGCTGGCTGAAGTAAAACGTAAAACCGTCCAGCGCGCCCACCACGCTCCCAGTCTGGGGCTGGGCTTCCAAAAGGGCAGGCGGCAGGTTGGGATCCGGTGTCGCGGTTGGAGGAGCGGCCGTAACCGGAGCGGCTGCCAGCGTCGGCGGCGCGGTGGGGAGCGGGTTCTCCACTGATTTTTGTTCCACTGGCGGAGGCGTGTCCTCCACCACGAACGGCAACCGGATGGAAGGCAAGGCGCATGCCGACCCGATCATCAACACGATCGAAATCAGCATGAAGAGCCTTGTGGTCCGCTTACGTTTTAATCTACCAAACGAGTTCATCTTACCTCCTACGCGCGGCAGACTGAGCCTTTAATGATTATACCCATGAAGACAAGAAGGGGTCTGGCAATGCCAGACCCCCAGAACAT
>CALDSL010000602.1 GCA_937920255.1 uncultured Anaerolineaceae bacterium
GACACATCACCGGCGGTTTCGGCTGTGACTATCCAGGTGACCGGCCGCATTTCTCCGGCGGAAAGGGTCACCGCCACGCTGGCCGCGCTTTCCAATTTCAGACCGGCTGCATCCAGCGTGGCGGTCACATCCTGCGCCCCGTCGCTGTAGTTGTGCACCATGGCAGACAACGTTACGCTGTCGCCTGTCACCAGTTCCACTGGCAGCAGCGGGCGCACCAGCAGTTCTTTTTGGGTGACGATATTCGCGGTGGCTTCGCCGACCTGTGTGGCAGCGGTGACAGCCTTGACCACTACCCGCCAGCTTGTCAGGTTATCCGGCAACGTCACCTGGATGTTTGCCACACCGTTGGCGTTGGTACGCGCCACAGGCAGCCAGAAGGCCGTATCCTGGAAATTGCTGCGCGTGCCTGAATACGGAGGCGGAGCCACGCCTCCGCCTCCGCCTCCGCGGCCGCTGCTGTCGTACAAATAGCGGTAGAGCGCCATACTGTTATAAGTGTTGATCCTGTGCTCGCGCCGGCCATAGAATGCTTCGAAGATTGGGCCAGCGGTGTCGTTGCTCAGGCTGTAAATGGCTTCGTCCACCAGCGCCAGCGAAAGTTCGGCTCGTACCGGCTGGTTGTGCGCATCGGTCACCCGCACAGTCAGGTTGGCTTCCTGGCGCGGCTGGTAACTTGGCTGGTTGGCCTGGATGTCCACGTTCAAGCGGTTGGCGCCGGCGTCTACCATCAGTTCGACCTCGGCGCGGTACAGGCGTGCATCGCGCAGGCTGCTAACACCCCAATAGTCTTCTTTCCCTTCCAGAACGGCTTCCAGCGTTTCGTATTCGCCTTTCCAGGCGTTGACCACCACAAAAATATTGGGCGCGTCTTCGGGGACGATCTCCACTTCAACCTCGGTCAGCGGCGCGGTGAGCATCACCGGCCGGGTGTGGATCACCTGCCCGCGCTCGAAAGTCAGCAGTGCCGGGCCGTCGAACGGCGTGGTAATCATCAGCCGTGCTTTTTCGTAGGGCTTGTACTGCCGGCGCTCCGCCTTGATCTGAAAATCGCCGTACGCGGATTGGCTCCACGGACTCGATTTGCCGCTGACGTAGACCCAATCGCTGATTTCGTGCTCGTCGTCGTTGTACTGCGGGTCCCGTAGGGTAAATTCATAAAACCCATCATCTTCCAGCGTGACCGGTATAAGCAGCTTGCCATTCGCGCCAGAATCGCCGCCGTAGGTGCTGACCAACTTGCGCGGCCAGGTGTTACTGGCAAACACGCTGAGCGTCAGTTTTTTATCCGCGACCGGCCGGCCGAGCATATCCACAGCCGTGATCGTGATCGGGAATTCTTCCCCCGGACGCTTCAGCCACGCGCCGGAGTCCATCGTGTACTTGACTGGGGAACTATACACGCGGATCACTTTTGAAACGGTCACGACCTGGCCGCTGCCGTCACTGGCGCTCACTTCGATGCCCAGATAACATTCTCGCAGCGTACTGCGCCAGGATGAGCGGCAGTAGTAGCTTAAGCTTTCATCAATATTGGTTGTGAACGTCAGGGTTGCATGGCCGTTTTCATCGGCGGTTTGGCCCTGCAACGATCGCGCCTTTTCATGCCAGTAATAGTCACTGGCGTGGAGCGGTCCGGTCTGAAAATCGACCTCTTCCCACCAGCGGTCGTATGTTTTTGGGCCCAACCGGTAGATCGCGGCATTGACCTTCGCCCTGGCCACCGGCTGGTCGAAAAAGTACTGCGCGTCCACTTCGATTTTAATCTTGTCGCCGTCCACGTAGGAATTGGCGTCCAGATTCAGGTCGACTTTGTACTCCGGCTTGATGTATTCGTACACCTGAAAGGTTCCGAGGAAGGTTTCACCCGCCACGGTGACCTCGATGGTATAGTCGCCCAGCATGGCTCCATCGCCTAACCCAAACGAACCGTTGAGCGTGCCAAATGCGTTGAGCGCCAGTTCCTGGCGCTGAACTTCGTTGCCGCGAGCGTCCAGCACGCGCGCCAACGCTGGCGTGCCCTCGCGGAGTAGCGTATAGTGCACGTCATCATCGCCGCGGATGATGGCTTTGAAGTGCATGGTTTGCCCGGGGCGGTAGATGGGCCGTTCGGTGTACACGTAACCGCGCAGATAATGTGGAAGCTGCGGCTCGCTTTGCCATCCCCACCAGTAATATTCGCTTTCCTGCCACAGGTAGCTAAACCCGGCGGCCGTGAGGTCGCCATCGTCGTTCATGGCGGTAACCAGAAGCGGCTGTGGTTCCCCCAGCAGGGAAGTGTTGAATATACCGTCCCTGCCTGTTTTCCCTTCGCGCTGGATCGAACCATCTTCGGTATACAGGCGGATATGCAGGTCTTTGACGTCATTGCCTGCGAAATCGGTTGCCCATACCCACAGACGTTCGGGTGAGCGTTTCAACACAAGCTTATAGCGGGTGATCAGTACCAGCAGTTGATCGGCGGTCTGTCCATCGGCGGATATGGTAAGTAAATACGGGCCGGTGGGAAGGTCGCCGGGCAGCAGCGTTTCCTGTATGCTGGCTTCCGTAGCAACAGGCCAGCTAATCAGCTTCTCCATACCACCGGTTTCTGTCCATTCGACCGGGGCGTAATAATATTTGCGGGCGAAATGGATGCGGTACCACGCGGCAAAATCTCCTGCTTCCATGCGGTACAACGTGAAGGCGGCCTGTTTCTTTTCTGCATTGAGATATTGGATCGCGCGGCGGCCATCAGCGTCCAACACCTGCGCATTCACCCCGTACTGTCCAAATGTAAGCTGTTCACTGAGAAAATATTGGCCGGCATTGACGGTGCGGAACGTCCACTCAAATGGTTTTGCCAGCAGTGGCAGACCGGCCCCGTCCAGCGCGGTAACATCCAACCGGACGGTGACCTCCGTATCTGCCGGCAATGGTTGCGCGGGGATGAAGGTCACGCGTTCGTTTGCCCATTCAAATTTCCCGCTGACCGCCGGGGTGGTGGAAAACGCCGCCTCGACGGACGCCCTGGTCACCGGGCGGGTGAAACGCATCCAGATCTTGGTGTCGCGTTCGATCTTGTAGGGACCATTTTCGGGGCCGAAGGTGTTCACCGGCGAGATTGGAACGATCTCCACCGGCTCCGGCGCTGGATATTCGCCGCCCAGAGGGTCCTTTAGCGGCGTGGTAACGCGCACCGTATAGCGATCAATCGCGGGCAAGTAGGTTTTTGCGGTAAACCGGACGGTATCCTGGTCAATCCACTCCCACGTTCCGGCCAGTTCCGGCTCGATGGCAAACGGCGTCCCGCTGGCCTCAGTGGCCACAGGATAATTGAATGATATATCGAAGCTTTTGCTGTGAACGACCGGGCTCAATGCCTGGAACGGGTCAACCCAATAATCCCAATGCGCGTCCTGTCCGAGTGCAATACCTTGTTTATCGGTAATGCTGCCGGAAAGCGCAAACTGGTAATGTTCACCGAGGGCAAGCGCATCTGGCAGCGTGACTTCCAGCGTGGTTTGATTCCAGGTTTTCTCCAGCGCCAGCGGAGGTTCCACAGTAAGACCAGCAGAAACGCTTTCGTGGTCCATCACGCGGTCGAAAGCTATTTTAATGACCGGTTGACGATCACGCAGCCGCCCGCCGGACGGGGAGATGCTCACCAGCACCGGCGCAGCAAGGGTTCGCAGGCTCCAATGTGGCAGCGGATCGAATGTGGCGCCGGTTGCGCTGGCAAGCTGCGGGTCCAGGTACACCTGATAGGTTATGCCCGCCTGGAAGCCGTCTTGTGGCGCAAAAATCAGGGTCTGGTTGGCGTCACTCCAGGTGGCCTCTCCGCCCAGGAATGGGTCGGTGATGATGGGCATCGTGGAACTTGCCGCGTCCATCGTCTGGTCGAAGCGTACCACCAGGGGCTGGTTGGGCGCAAACGCACTGGGGTCAATGCTCTCGTCTAACCAGGCGGTGAGGGTCTGTTGGTTTGCGGTTGGCTGCGTGGCCGCATGTGCGACCGCGTGCGGCGCGATCCCCAAATTTCCCGCCAGCACGACCAGGCATAAAAGCAAGCGGTGAAGTGAACGCATGGCTGTCCCTCTTTTGCTGCAGAACGATGAAAATATTGAAATTTTTTGGATACTATTCAGACGTAAATGCGGGAAGAAATGTTCCTATATTATCTTACACCGCATTACATTTCACATTTTGTTTATAAAAGTAGAGACACAAGATTTTGCGTCTCATACGTATCAAGCTAACGCTCTTATCCCTCTCCCCGCAC
>CALDSL010000603.1 GCA_937920255.1 uncultured Anaerolineaceae bacterium
GTGTGGGGCGCGGCCGGCGCGCGCCGTCTGCCGCGCGTGGAACGCCTGTTTTGGGCCGCGCTGGCGCTGGCGCTGCCGCTGGTGGGCGCGCTGATCTACGTCTTCGCGCGGTTGTTCAGCTTTATCACTGCCGCGCCGCGCACAGACTCTTCCATCCGCACCGGGGGTACCGACCCGCAAATCGGCGCGCAGTCGGTGTTTGGGCCGGCGCCACGGCTGTTTCCCACAGCCGGTACGCAGCCATCCGCGCCTTCGCCGGCTCCGGCGCGCGCCGCGGGCTACGGCCGGCTGGTGGTGGCGCAGGGGCCGGATGCCGGTCTGGCGATTAACCTGACCGTGCTGCCGCTGCGCATCGGGCGCGGCGAAGGCGCACACCTGCCCCTGGAAGGCGACCGGTTGGTATCGCGCCAGCACGCCGAGATTTTCGAGCGCGGCGGCGCGCTCTACCTGCGCGATCTGAACAGTCTGCACGGCACGCGGCTAAATGGCAAGCCCGTGCGCGAAGCGCGGCTCGCGGCCGGTGATACAATACAGATAGGCGACAGCGTCATCGTCGCCGAGCTGGCAGGTTAAGAAGAGGTGGGAATGGGACAGCAGGATTGGCCGCAAGAAGCCCCACAGGGCAGCGAGCAAGGGCGTAGCTGGCAGGTGCGCATCCTCAACCGGCGCTGGCCGTTTGGCGCCGCTGAAATGCGCCCCGCGGACGTGGGCAACGATCTCGCCGGGCTGATGCTTTCCAGCGGCAGCGTGCTGGAAGACGTCAACTACACCAAAATCGTCCCCAACCGCTTCATTATTGAGGTCAACGAGAATAATTACGCCCAGAACTACCAGCCCATCGCCGGGCGGGTGATCCAGCAGTGGACCGAGCGCATGTTGCGCCGTCTGATGACCGCCAACAGCCGCCTCGGCCGGCGCGAATATCGTTTCGGCGGGCGGGTGACGATTGAAATTCGCCCGGTGGATAACCTGCCGCCTTCGCAGGCGCGGGTGATCTTCCGCATCGACGCGGACGAGAACCAGCCTGCCCCCGGCGCGCGCCCGGGCGCCAGCGGCGGCGCGGCCTGCCTGCAGATGCTCCCGGCCGGCCCGCGCTATATGCTCAATGCCCCGATGATCACCCTGGGGCGCGACGCGGCCTGTGACATCCGCCTGGACATGCCCATGGTGGCCCAGGCGCGGTTGGTCAGCGGGCGGCACGCCTATATCCGCCAGGACGGCGGGCGATTTTTTGTCCACGACGGCGCGCCGTACGGGCGGCCCTCGCTCAACGGCACCTACGTCAACGGGCGGGCGGTTCCGGCGGGTGGATACCCGCTGCAAAATGGCGATACCATCATCCTGGCTGCGCTCGACCCCAACCAGCCGCGTTCGGATACGCCGGGCGTGGTGACATTCCGCTTTTCGACCAACTGCTGATGGAAACGCTCGGCTGGAATACGCTTTTATTCGCCCTCAAGTGGGTCTTCATCGGCCTGATCTACTTCGTGCTGGTGTTTGTGGTGCTGGCCGTGCGGCGCGAGATGGCCGTGCGCGTCAAGAGCAGCCCGGAGCAGTCGGATTTCTCGCCGGGGCGGCTGCGGGTGGTTTCCCCCGGAACGGACACCAAACTGCGCGCGGGTACCATGCTGGAACTCAAGCCGGTGACCACGCTGGGCTCAGGCAGCGAAAATGACATCGTTCTGCGCGACCGCTTCATCTCGCGCAGCCACACCCGCCTGCGTTGGGACGGCGTCGGATGGTGGGCGGAAGACCTGGGCAGCACCAACGGCACATTTGTCAACAACGAACCCTGCCCGCCGGGCACGCCGGTCAAACTGGAAGGCGGCGGCAGCCTGACGGTCGGCGGGGTGAACTTCCAGTTGATCGAGTAGACCATGCTGCAAACCATTGGCCGCACCTACCGCCGGGTGGAGGGCTTTTTACTCCTCTTGGTTATGCTCACCGCCGCGCTGGGTTTTGCGCTGGTGGGCATGGCCGCGCGCCTGCAAGCCGGGACGCCGCCGCTGGAAGGGCTGCTGCTGGACGTGCTGCCGGTGTTGCCGGTGGCGCTGCTGCTGGCGGGCGTGCACGTGGTGCTCAACCTGCGCCGCTCGGCGGCCGACCAACTGCTGCTGCCGTTGGTGGGCGTGATTTTTGCCACCGGCATCATTATGATCTGGCGGCTGCGCGGCAGCGAGGGCGTGTGGCAGCAGGTGCTGCGCGGCTTTCTGCCCGGCGCGCTACTGTTGGGCGCGTTGATCGCGTACCCGCAGGCGGTGGAGTTTATCCGGCGTTGGGCGCTGGCCATCGCCGGAGTGGGGCTACTGCTGGCGTTCGCCACGGCCGTGTTCGGCAAGGTGGACGAGACCGGGGCGCGGCTGTCGCTCAAACTGGGGCCGCTGCCCGCCATCCAAACCTCCGAGTTGATCAAGCTAGCGCTGATCATCTTCCTGGCCTGGTTTATCGACCGCGAAGGCGAAGAAGTGGAAGGCCGCGCGCGGCCGTTCCTGGGCTTTCTGCGCGTGCCGGCGCTGCGCTACTTCGTGCCCGGCATCCTGTTCGTGGGCATGGCAACCCTGGCGCTGGTCGAGATGTCGGACTTCGGCGCGGTGCCGATTTTGGGCCTGATCTTCGTGCTGATGCTGTTTTCGGGCTTCGACACGCGCACTTTTGCCACCATCGCCGCGATTGGGCTGGTAATGGCGCTGCTGGTGGGCATCGTACTGGCCGTGGCATGGACGCCGCCCGCGCACATCCAGTACCGCATCCTGGCCTTCCAGGACCCGTGGTCGACCGAGGAGATCTATTTTCTGGGCGAGCCGACCGGTACGACGATTTCCGAAGGCCCGGGATACCAGATCCAGCAGGCGATCTATGCCATGATCGCCGGAGGGATCAGCGGCACGGGGTTGGGGTTCGGCTCGCCGCAGAATATCCCGCTGGTCTCGACCGATTTTATCTACGCCGCGGTGCTGGAAGAACTGGGCGCGGTGGTGGGTATTGCGCTGCTGGTGTTCTATATCATTCTGGTGCTGCGCATCCTGCGCAACGCTGCCATGCTGCCGCGCGCGTTGGTGTTCGAGCGGCTGCTGCTGGCGGGGATCGCCATTCATTTCTTCACCCAGGTGTTTATCATGGTGGGCGGCACGCTCAACCTGATCCCGATGACCGGGGTGACCATCCCGTTCCTCAGCCTGGGCGGTTCGGCGCTGCTGACCAACCTGGTGGAGGCCGGCCTGGTGCTGGCGATTTCGCAGCGCTTAGAGGTGTAATCATGTTTGAGCGCCGCGTGTGGTGGATTGGAAACGTCTTTATCGCGATTTTGCTGCTGCTTTCGTTGCGCATTCTCTACTGGCAATTGGGGCGTGGCAACGAGCTGTACTTCTCGGTGCTGGACCCCGGCGCGGTGACGCTGGGCGAGGGCGAAGCTCCGGCCTGGTTGCAGCCGGGCGGGTTGCAGGAATTGCCGCAGCCACTGGTGCAGCGCGCGGTAGGCGTGCTGAACACCACCACGCGCGGGCGCATCTATGACCGCCAGGGCAACGTGCTGGCCGAAGACGCCGCAACTGCCGAAGGCGGCCGCCGGCGCATCTACGCGCTGCCCTCGCTGGCGCCGGTGCTGGGCTACACCTCGGGCATCCACTTGGGCATCACCGGGCTGGAACTGCGCTATAACGGCACGCTGCTGGGTCTCAACCGGCTGGACTCGCAGCTCCAGCAACTGGTGCACGCCCCGGTCACCGGCAGCGACCTGGTGCTGACCATTGACAGCCAGGTGCAGCAGGCAGCCGCGGCCGCGTTGGGCGGCTATAAAGGCTCGGTGGTGGTGTTCGACGGGCGCACCGGCGCGGTGCTGGCGATGGTCAGCGCGCCGCATATCGACCCCAACCGCGTGACCGAAGAGGGCTATCTGGCCAGCGTGGCCACCGACCCCAACGCTCCGTTAATCAACCGCGCCACGCAGGGCCTGTTCACTCCCGGCTCGACGTTCAAGACCGTGGCGCTGATCGCCGCGTTGGACACCGGCCAGGTGAACCCGGATACGATGTTTAATTTCGGCGAGCCGCTGCGCGACGCCAACGGGCGCATTTATTACGTGTACCGCGTGGGCGGCGGCGAGATCCCCGACCCGAACCACAGTGAAGACCGGCTGGACCTGACCATGTCGTACGCCAAGTCGGCCAATGCGGCGTTTGGGCAGATCGGCGCGGAGATGAGCGCCGAAACGTTGATCGAATATGGGCAGCGCTTTGGTTTTAGCGCGCCCGCGGGACAGGGCATTCCGGTGGAATTGCCGCTGGCGAATTCGCAACTGGCGCAGGATTTGGACGCGCTGGGTCAAAACCCGCTGCTGCGCGCCGCCACGGCCATCGGCCAGGGCGAGCTGCTGACCAATACTTACACCATGGGTCTACCGGTGCTGGCGGCACTGAACGAGGGCAACCTGCCCGTGCCGTACATCGTGTCACAGATCAAAGACCCGACCGGGATCGACCACAACGGACCGCTGGTGGGGGAGACCATCGACGACCTGATGACGCCAGAGACCGCCAGCCAGGTGGTGCAGATCATGGTCACTTCCGTGGAGCGCGGCTGGGCGCAGACCGGCGAGGTGGAGGGCGTGACCGTGGGCGGCAAGACCGGTACGGCCCAGTTGGGCGGCGACCGGCTGCCGCACGCCTGGTACCTGGGCTTTGCGCGCCAGGACGACCGCGCGGTGGTGATCGTGGTGATGGTGGAGAACGGCGGCGAGGGCTCAGTGGTGGCCGCGCCGATTTTCGCGCAGCTGGTGCCCACCGCGCTTCAGGCCGCCGAGCCGGCGCCATCCGGATGGCAGTGGCCGAAGATTCCTGGGTTGAATCCTTAATTTTGTTTGATCGTTCGTGTCATTGCAAGATTCCACATCTTGTTTGATCATTTCAGCAACAATCTTGTGTAGGGGTTTTACCCAAGCGTCTTCTGACGGCAGCATGGGTCTTTCGGCAGTACCCGGGTGAAGCATTCGGAGATCGTCGATCCTTGGCACGCATTGACCTGACCGAATGCTTCACCCCTACATCTGCGTCTATTGGTTCGATCCTTTTACGTGGCCCGTAAAGCGCGACCGGCTTATTTACCCACGTCCAGGATACCGGCTGTGGGCAGACCACGCTCAGGGCGTCAATGGAACGGATACATCCACATATTGAAACGTGGGTGAATATCCGTTGTATGTCAATCTCAGGACATTATCGACATATACCTCAAAGCTTCCAATTTGTGGATGCCGGGCCAGCATGATCGATAATGTCGTTGAGGTCGTATTAAAACTGATCGTCCGGTCCGCTTGAGATGTTGCCCGTGCTGCCGATCTGTCACGGCCATCATAAGGATACAGGCTCCATCCGCTGGAATACGTAAACCGGCTTGACGTTACTTCGGTCATCACATTTCCGGATTCGATAATGCCATCAAACACCGTGTATGTCTGCGTGGTGTTGTTCGGTCGCGAAACGATCCGGATCGCGCGCGTAATGGGGGTAGCGGTTCGGGTAGGTGTGGACGTTCTTGTTGGCGTGACTGTCGGCGTCCGTGTTGGCGTGGCTGTGGGCGTGTCCGTTGGTGTGTGAGTTGCCGTCGGAGTAGGCGTCGGCGTGTCCGTTGGCGTGTGGGTCGCCGTTGGCAACTCTGTTGGTGTGGAGGTCGGCAGATCAGTAGGAGTCGTCGTTGGCAAGTCTGTTGGTGTGGATGTCGGCAAGTCAGTTGGAGTTGGCGTGGGTAAGTCTATTGGTGTGGATGTCGGCAAGTCAGTAGGCGTCGGCAGGTCTGTTGGCGTGGCTGTAGGTAAATCCGTTGGTGTAGATGTCGGAAGGTCAGTCGACGTCGGCGTCGGCAGACCAGTCGGCGTGGATGTCGGTAAATCAGTTGGAGTCACCGTTGGCAGGTCAGTCGGAGTCGCGGTTGGCAAATCTGTCGGCGTGGATGTTGGTAGATCTGTAGGTGTAGATGTGGGCAAGTC
>CALDSL010000604.1 GCA_937920255.1 uncultured Anaerolineaceae bacterium
GCGGCAGGTAAAACTCGGGGGCTATGATGAGGATGAAAAACGCCTCTTCAAACCCGACGCGCCCGTACAGCAGCCGCAAGCCAATCTGCACCGCGATCACCGCCGTGCTGAGCGTGCTGACCAGCTCGAGCACCAGGGCGGAGAGGAACGTCACGCGCAGCACGCTCATGGTGGCGGCGCGGTAGCGCTCGCTGACCGACGCAATGCGGCCAGCCTGTTTCGCGCTCTGGCCGAGCGTCTTGAGCGTGGTGAGGCCCTGCATGGTGTCGAGGAAGAAGGCGCTCATGCGGCTGAGGGCGGTGAACTGGCGGCGGGTCAGCGCCTCGGCTGCCTGGCCGATGAGCACCATAAACACCGGGATCAACGGCGCGGTGAGCAGCATCACCACCGCCGAGAGCAGGTCGAGCGGGAAGATGGTGGCCAGAATCAAGACCGGGACGGCGGCAGAGAGAACGATTTGCGGCAGATACTGGCTGAAGTAGGCGTCGAGCGCCTCGACGCCCTGCATGGCGGTGGCGGCCAGCTCGCCGGACTGTTCGGCGCGCAGCGCGGCCGGGCCGGCGCGGAACAGCCGCTGCGCAAGCATTTCGCGCATCGATGTCTTCACCCGCACGGCAAGCGCGCTGGCGCTCACTTCCCCCAGTAACACCGCGAGCGCACGCAGCAGCACAATCCCCAGCAGCGCGGCCAGCAGTGGCGTCACCTGTTGCAGCCCCTGCCCTTCCAGAAACACGCGTGCCACCACCCGGCTCAGATTGCGCGCCTGCAGCAGCACCAGCACGCCCCCGGCGATGCCGAACAGCACGGTCAGGGCAAAGGGCAGAATACCGGCGCGGATGTGCTGTAGAAGTCTCCAGTCAAATTTCATCAAACAACCTGGGGCGAACGCGGAATTTTCTCTGGTTATTTTACCTCCCTTCCATCAAGCGTTGCTATAATGGATTCAACTTACCCAGTCGCATGAATTGAGGGGATTTGATCGAGGAGCTCGTATGATGGAATTTCATATATCCCGGCAGGCGAGAGATCGTTATCAGTTTGACCAGAGTTTATTTACCACGACAGGCACCGTCATCTTTGCGAATTTCCATGCCGTGCGGCTCTTTACACAAAAAATCAACCAGCAGCGCGATCTGGTGAACTTCCCCGAGCGGGCGGCAAAATCGGGAGAGATCAACGCCCTGGGGCTGATGGATGAAATCATGCATCACGTGCTGGCGCTGTACCGCCGCCAGAAAAACGCGCAGGTGCTGCAGGAGGCCGCGGATTACCTGAGCAGCCGGCTGGGACCACAGGCGCTGGAGCGCGCGCTGCGCACCTTCTCACAGGAGTTCCCGCCGCTGGCGGTTTACACGCGCGCGCAAACTCTGGACGAGTGGTTTGAGGGGCAAACCGACGGCCTTTCGAACCGCCAGGCGGCGTTGGAAGAAATGCTGCTGCTGTGGGTCACCAACCAGAATACGGCCGCGCAGCCATACCAGGAGCTTTTTGACGACAACACCCTATCCGGCGCCACCGATTACAGCCTGATCATGCGCGAACTGCGTAACTTCTTCGACACCCAGCCGCCGTTTGGCCCGCAGCAGCAGAATCTGATCGACATGCTGCGCGCCCCGGCGCTGGCGCATCCCAATTCGCTGACCGAGCAGCTCGATTTCATCCGCGAGCAGTGGTTTGAAGTGCTCGGGCAGTATCTCTACCGGCTGTTGAGCAGCATCGACCTGCTCAAGGAAGAGGCCAAGGCGGCGTCCTTTGGGCAAGGCCCCGGGCCGGTGCCGATCCCGGTCTACGGGCCGGGCGGGAATGCGCTCACCGCGGCGGGCGAGATTGAATACGAACGCTTCAGCCAGGACCGCGAGTGGATGCCGCGGCTGGTGATGATCGCCAAGAACAGTTTTGTGTGGCTGGACCAGCTCAGCCGCAAGTACGGGCGCGAAATCCGCCACCTGGATCAGATCCCCGACGAAGAACTGGACGACCTGGCCCGCTCGGGTTTCTCGGGGCTGTGGCTGATCGGCCTGTGGGAGCGCAGCCGCGCGTCGGCGCGCATCAAGCAACTGACCGGCAACCCGGACGCGGTGGCTTCGGCCTACTCGCTGGCGGGGTACAATATCGCCTGGGATCTGGGCGGCGAAGAAGCCTACCGCAACCTGCGCGACCGGGCGTGGCAGCGCGGCATCCGGCTGGCGTCGGATATGGTGCCCAACCACATGGGCATCGATTCGTCGTGGGTGATGGATCACCCTGACTGGTTCCTCAGCCTGGACTACAGCCCGTTCCCCTCCTATTCGTTCAACGGTGAGAACCTGTCGGGCAACGACCGGGTAGGCGTGTACCTGGAAGACCATTATTTTGACCGCACCGACGCTGCGGTGGTGTTCAAGCGCGTTGATTTCCACAGCGGCGACACGCGCTACGTGTATCACGGCAACGACGGCACATCCATGCCGTGGAACGACACCGCCCAGCTCAATTACCTCAACCCCGAGGTGCGCGAGGCAGTGATCCAGACCATCCTGCACGTGGCGCGCATGTTCCCCATCATCCGCTTTGACGCGGCCATGACCCTTGCCAAAAAGCACGTCCAGCGGCTGTGGTTCCCCGAGCCTGGGACGGGCGGCGCCATCCCCAGCCGCGCGGAGTACGGCATGAGCAAGGACCTGTTTGATCAGCTCATGCCGCAGGAATTTTGGCGCGAGGTGGTTGACCGCGCCGCGGTCGAAGCGCCGGACACCCTGCTGCTGGCTGAGGCGTTCTGGATGATGGAAGGTTACTTTGTACGCACGCTGGGCATGCACCGCGTGTACAACAGCGCCTTTATGAACCTGTTGCGCAACGAAGACAACGCCAAATACCGCGAGCTGATGAAGAACACGCTGGAATTCGACCCCGAGATCCTCAAGCGGCACGTCAATTTTATGAACAACCCGGACGAGCGCACCGCGGTCGACCAGTTTGGCAAAGGCGACAAGTATTTCGGCATCTGCATGTTGATGTCCACCATGCCCGGGCTTCCCATGTTTGGGCACGGGCAGGTGCAGGGCTTCTCGGAAAAGTACGGCATGGAATTCCGCCGCGCGCTGTGGGATGAGCAGCCCGATCCGTGGCTGATTGAGCGGCACCAGCGTGAAATTTTTCCACTGCTGCACCGCCGCGCTGAGTTCGCCGGGGTGGAAGACTTTTTGCTGTACGACTTCTACACCCCCGAAGGCGGCGTCGACGAAAACGTGTACGCCTACTCGAACAGCGAAGGCGGGCGTCACAACCTGGTGGTGTACCACAATCGCTTTGGCAGCACGCGCGGCTGGATCCGCACCTCGGCCGGCTACATGGACAAAAGCACGCGCGAAATACGCCAGCGCACGCTGGGCGAAGGGCTGGGCCTGCAACCCGGCGAGCATACCTACGTCATCTTCCGCGACCATATCAGCGGGATGCAGTTCCTGGCGCACAGCATAGATCTGGCCGAAAAGGGCATGTACCTGGAGTTGCAAGCCTACAAGTACTACGTCTTTATCGATTTCCAACAGGTAGAGGACGACACGGCGGGTTCGTTCCGCCAACTGCACGCCTACCTGCAGGGGCGCGGCGTGCCGGACGTACGCACGGCGCAGCGCGAACTGCTGCTGCAGCCGGTGCAGGATCCGCTGCGGCAGATCATCAACCCGGGCTACCTGCGCTACCTGATCGATGCGCGGCTGGATGCCAAGAAGGTGGTGCTGCCGCCCGGTCTGCTGGATGAGGCGCGCAAAAAGATGTCGGATCTGCTGGATGGCATCGCCTACCTGACGGCGATGAGCGCGGGCCGCAACAAGCTGCCCGAGAAAACCGCGCTGGAACTGGAACGGGTGCTGGCGTTGCCGGTGCTGGAAAAACGCTACCCGCTGCCTGGCTCAAAGCGTTACCCG
>CALDSL010000605.1 GCA_937920255.1 uncultured Anaerolineaceae bacterium
GCGCAGGTGGCCGGGCTGGTGGTCGCGGCGACGCTGCTGGCCGCCTCGGCCGGGGATGCCTTCCTGTACTTCACCGTGCAAAAAGGCAACCGCGACGACTGGCGCTCCGCGTTGCAGTTCATCGGCGAGCGCGCCCAGCCGGGCGACAGCATCGTCACGCGCGATATGGACATTGTCAACTATTACCTGGGCGAGGGACGGCTCAACATCCTCACCTGGGATGCAGCGCCGCCGGGAACCGGGCGGGTATGGTATCTGGAAGACATGATCGTCGCCGAGCAGTTCCCCGGGCAGCTTGCGCGGGTGATGCAGGCAGCCGACCCCATGGCGGAATACGATGTCACCTTGCCTGGGCGAACGTACCGCATGCGCGTTTACTTTGAAGAGATCCCATGAAAACGCCAAAGAACAACACATTCATTCTCATCGTCCTGGCGACCGCGGGTGTCGCCGCCATCGGCTATTATGTCAGTTGGTGGGCCGTAGACGAACGCTACCGCTCGCCGTTCCTGCTGCTGGTGCTGGCCGCCGCGCTGGTGTATATCATCATGCAACTGGCCGCCAACTGGATTTTGAACCTGGTGGCCACCCAGGCGCAGCAGCCCGAGCCAGAATCCAACGGTTTCAGCGTGGATGTGTTCATCACCGCCTACCACGAGCCGGTGGAAATGGTGCGCTTCGCGCTGGCGGCCGCGCTGCGGCTAAAAGGCGCGCCCAAAGTCTACCTGCTGGATGACGGCCACGACCCGGAACTGCGCGCGCTTGCCGGGAAGATGGGGTGCGGCTATCTGACCCGCGAAAGCAACGCCGACGCTAAGGCCGGTAACATCAACGAAGCGCTGAAGCATACCAGCGGCGAGATCATCGCCATCTTTGATATTGACCACGTGCCGAAGCCTGATTTTCTCAAAAAGAGCCTGGGATATTTCAAAGATCCGCGTATGGGGTTTGTGCAGGTGATGCTCACCTTCCGAAATTTTGAGGAAAGCTGGGTGGCGCGCGCCGCCATGGAAAGCAGCCTGGAATTCTATAATCCCACTTATCTGGGCGCCAACCGCCTGGGCGCCGCGACCCTGATGGGCAGCAACGCCCTCATTCGCCGCGAGGCGCTGGAGGCCATTGGCGGCTACCGCCCCGGGCTGGCAGAAGACCTGGCGACCTCCGTGGCGCTGCACTACGGCGGCTGGCGCAGCGCCTACGTGGCCGAACCCCTCGCGCCGGGCCTCAGCCCCAGCAGCATGACGGCCTGGTCGATCCAGCAGCTCAAATGGGCGCGCGGCGTGTTCGAGCTGCTCATCACCGCCTACCCCAGGAAGTTCCGCAAGCTCAGCCACGGGCAGCGCCTGTCGTACGCCGTGCGCATGACCAAATACTGGATTGGCCCGGCGGTGTTTGTCCACCTGGCCGCCACCATTCTGATCCTGTTCTTCGGCGGCGCCGAAACCCGCGGCGCGTTCCACGAATACTTGCTGCATATTGGCCCGCTATTGGGCGTCGACGCATTGATCCGCGCCTACACGCTGCGCAGCCACCGCCACGCCGACCTGCCGCCCTCCACCCTGCTGGGCGCGGTGGTGCTGATCTACGCCAGTTGGCCAATCTACCTGCTGGCCTGGACGCTGGCCGTGCTACGTTTCCCGGTAAAGTTTATGCCCACCCCCAAAGACACGCGCCAGCGGCTGCGGTTTGTTTGGCTGCTGCCGCAGTTCATCTCGATGGTGCTGCTGCTGGGCGGCATGCTGTACACCACCCTGGTACTCAACCATCCACTGTCGGTATTGCTGGCGTTCGCCACCGGCCAGGCCGTGATCCAATTCCTCCTGCTCCTGCGCTGGGCGCAGGCGGATTTGCTGGTGCGCGCGGCGCGCCCGCGCAAACCGGTTTCCTCACGGTAGCGCCAGCCATGCCGACCGCGATCTTGGATCTGGAGTACAGCCAGCTTCCAGCATGCACTACCGTGCCGGAACCGTACCGACAGGCGCGCGCACTGGTGCGCGTGGGCGGGCAGCCAGCCGCCTGGGTGCGCCTGCCCGTGGAAAACGGCCAGGTGACCGCGGAGGCGGTCATCGATGCGCTGCGCGCTCTGCCGCGGGCGTCGTTCTGGCACGTGCTGACGCGCGCAAACGCGGGCCAGCCGGAAACGCTGCCGGAAGATTTGCACACCGCCACGGTGGCGGTGTGCACCCGCGACCGGCCGGACGATCTGCGCCGCTGCCTGGAAAGCCTCTCGCGCCTGCCGGGCAATGGCCAGGAAATCCTGGTGGTGGATAGCGCCTCGCGCTCGGAGGAGACGCGGAAAGTGGTCGAAAGCTTCCCATCCGTGCGCTACCTGCGGCTGGAACGCCCCGGGCTGAACGTGGCCCGCAACGCGGCCCTGCAGGCGGCGACAGGTGAGATCGTGGTGTTTATCGACGATGACGCCGTGGCCGACGCGGGCTGGCTACGCGCGCACCGCCGCGCCTTTGCGCACCCGCTGATCATGGTCTCTACCGGCATCACCCTGCCGCTGGAACTGGAAACCGAGGCCCAGGAAGACTTCGAAATCTTTGCCAGCTTTAATCGCGGCTTTACGCCCGCCGTTTTCTCGCGCCGCAACCTGCACCCATTGGCGGCGGGCAAGGCCGGCGCGGGGGTCAACATGGCCTTGCGCCGCGAACTGGTCGAACGCATTGGCCTGTTTCATGAAGCATTGGACGCGGGCACGCCCACCCATTCGGGCGGCGAAACCGAGCTGTTTTCGCGCGTGCTGGCCGCGGGCTATCGCATCGCCTACACGCCGGGTGCGCTCAACTGGCACCGCCACCGCCGCACCGCTGCCGAGCTGCGCCGCGCGGTCTACGGCTATGGCGTGGGTGTGTATGCCTTCTGGTTCAGCCGCCTGATCTCCGCCGGAGAACTGGCCGCCCCACTGATGGCCGCCATCTGGTTCTGGTACGACCAGTTCCCCGCGCTGCTGCGCTCGCTGCTGCGCCGGCCGGGCGCGCCGCCCTGGCCGCTGCCGCTGGATGAACTGCGCGGCTGCCTGGCCGGCCCGTGGGCGTACCTGCGCGCCCAAAGAGCCGCACGCCATGCTGCGCATTATGCTGGGCAAAAGGCGGCGGCATGAGCACACCGGCACCGCTCCTAAGTGTCATCATTCCCACCCTGTCCGCGCCGGAAAAGCTGGGACGCACGCTCACCAGCCTGGCCAGCCAGACGCTCCCGCCCGCCGATTTCCAAGTCATCATCGCCGCCGTGGTCGAGCCGTTCATTGTGCAGGACCGCGTGCCAGAGGGATTCCCGGCCGCGCTGCAGATTGTGCGCCAACCGGGACGTGGCGCGGGGCGCGGTCGCAACGCCGGCTCGGAGATGGCGCGCGGCAGCCTGTTGGTGTTTCTGGACGACGATATGGAAGCCAGCCCCGGCTTTCTGGAAGCCCACCTGCAGGCGCACAGCGACGGGGACCCGCGCCGGGTGGTGATTGGCAGCCTGGGCACGGTCTTCCACCCCCAGGCCGGCGGGCGGCAGTGCTCCTGGCACGAGCTCGATTTGCGCGATTGGTGGGAAGACGTGTTCGCCGAAATGGCGCGCCCAGGCCACCGCTTCTGCTTCA